>JANQPS010000876.1 GCA_028285365.1 Thermoanaerobaculia bacterium
GGCTGCCCGATCGAACGCCTCAGCCACATGACCGGCTGGCTGCCTGGATTCGAGCCGGCGAGCGGGAAGGCTTCGGTCCGCGTGCTCCGCCCGGTCGAGTACGACGTCGCCGGGAAGACGGGCGTCCCGAGCTTCGGCTCGAACAGCCAGAACTCGAACGGCCACAGCGTCCTCCTGCGGCTCGACTACGGCAGCGCCCGGGTCCTCCTCACCGGCGACCTCAACAAGAAGGCCCAGCAGCAGCTCCTCGAAGACTGGGAGGGCGAGCGCGCCGAGTTCCTCTGCGACGTCGCCAAGGGCTGCCACCACGGCAGCGACGACGTCTCCTTCGAGTTCCTCCGCGCCATGCAGCCCGCGGCCACCGTCATCTCATCGGGCGATAACGAGAGCCACGCTCACCCCCGCCCCAAGATCGTCGCCGCCAGCGGCATCACCGGCTACCTCACCACCAAGAACGACGAGATCATCACCCCACTCGTCTGCTCGACCGAGGTCTCCCGAAGCGTCCGAATCGGCTGGCCGTCGAAGTTCACCCTCACGGACTTCCAGGACAGCGATGGACACCCGATCTCGGAGACCGACCTCGAGAAGGTCGAGGCGGACTACAAGGTGGTGAAGGCGGGAGCGCTCAACGGAGAGAAGAAGCAGAGCGATCTCAAGTACAAGAAGCTGGTCGACGGTGTGGTGTATGGCCTCGTGAACGTGAGAACCGATGGCAAGTGGATTCTCTGTGCGACGTTGAACGAGCTAAGTCGAAGTGGGATATTGAGGAGTTTGAGTCTCGGTTTTGACCCGTATGAGGCGCTCGGGCTGAGGCAGGCGTGCGCGTTCAGGCATCCGTCGCTCTCGGTCTAAGAGAGAGCTTCGAGATCGCCCTGCCTTCCGAGAGTCGGCTGTTCGTGTTTACGTGATCGAAGCCCTCCGTCGCCGGTCAATGAAGGCCAGCACATCCTCGGATCGGCGCGTTGAAGGCTGCGCGTGCGCCACGATCCAGGCATCGACCGAGTCGTCGACGACTACCAAGCAATCCAGGTTCGGGGCCCGCAGGAATGTCTCGATAGCCTGCTCGACCGTCGACGCGATCGGAGTTCGAACGTTCAGGGATGTGTTGATCACAATCTCTAGGCGGACCTCTCGCCCCATCGCCTTCAGGATCGCGAATGGGAGGGGCACCGATCCTGATGCATGGCGTGAAGCCTTGCTGAGCCGTTAAGCTGTAGTCAGCGGGAAGCTGCTCCTCGAGAGAGCGATGGATATGTGCCCAGACCCAAGCGAGACGTTGCCTGCCGACGACACTGGCACTGAGACCCTGAGGCGATTCCGCTATCAGGCTCTCATCACCCTGCCATTCTGCCTCAGTTGCGCCCTCGGCAACGAGATCCTTGCGGTGATTCCTGAGCACATGGAAGACATCGCGCTCCGGTACGCCAACAGCTGGAGGTTTCTGCAGGTCAAGAGTCGCAACCCAGAGACGGGGCTGTGGACGCTCAACCGCTTGATCGGCGATGGAGGGGCCCTTCGAAGCCTCTATCGCACCCACCAGAGGACACTCGCCGTCCAAGCTTCGCTGGAAGTAGTCCTAGAAGGTGCGTACAGCCCCAGCAATCCGATTCATCATCTCAGGCCGGGGGAGGACCACTCTCATCCACAGCTTGTTGGCCCGGTAGCGAGCGCTCTGGAGATTGAAGAAGCAGACGCGATCAGCTTCCTTGCGCGCGTCGTGCTAGCGCCACGCCCCGCCTACCGGGACGAGGCGGAGGCCCTAGCCCAGCAGCTTCTCCACCAACAAGCACCGAATCTGCCTCATGACCTTGTGAGTGACATCTACGTGCGTCTGGTTGGTAGGATCGAAGATGCGATGCGCGCTGAGCCTATCGGTCCGGAGTGGCCGTCCTACGTGACTCACCCAAGCGATGCTCCGGACGAATACGCACAGCGCATAGCCGCTAAAACACTCAACAGAGGGATCCTACGCGAGACAATCTCTCCCATTCAAGCTGCGCCGAGAGTTCTGCTTCGCCGGATTGGCGACGCGCAGGTTCCGGTCTCAAGTCTCGAACGCAAGATGATTGTGGGCGGCGCGGACAAACAACTGATCGCAGACGCCCGAAGTCTCCGAATGAACGCGGTTGAGCATCTGGAGCGAAGGATGGCCAGCGAGATGTTCGCAGAGGACGAGCGGATCGAGGACCTTCGTGAGCGGCTACTGATTCATGCCAATAGCCGCTACTCCCTGCATAGCGGAGCAGAGTCCCCCGCGAATCAGATCTGGGGGGATCTCATGAACCACTACGCGACCCACGCGGCGAGCATCGATCCAGACCGCATCCTCGATCAAGACTCCTTGCTACTGCTCGGCAAGCTTTGCGACATGTCCGACGAGTGCGCGTTCGACTGGGGCTCGCCCGATGAGTAGGTCGACGTTTCGTCCCAAGCCGGATGTAGAAGCACGACTCCTGCTGCTGATTGACGCCTTTACCAGCCCACGCGGTAGCGGGTGTCTTGAGGGGCGTACCAAGCTTGCGAAGCTCGACTTCTTCCTCCGCTATCCACCGTACCTAAAGCAGGCGCTCGCGATTCGAGAGAGAGAGGCAGCTCTCCCTAGCGATGACCTCGAAGCCCAAAACATCGACAGTAGGATGGTTCGATATAGATACGGTCCATGGGACCCCGCCTATTTCGCTGTGCTGGGCCGTCTGATGGGCAAGGGACTGGTCGAACCTGTTCCCGTGAAGAACGGTATCGGATATCGCACCACCGATAGCGGCCACCACGCGGCGTCTGCAATTCGGGCAGAGCCAGCTTGGGCAAGTACATCGCAACGCGTGGCGGTTCTCAAGAAGCATCTGAATGTCTCGGGGGAGACCCTGAAGAAGCTCATATACGAGAACTTCCAAGAGATATCCGACGCGTCCTGGGGTACCAAGCTGTGAGGGTTAGGATCAACAGCATATCCCTCGAAGGGACCTCACGGTCCGTTGATTTTGAGCCCGGGCTCAACATCGTCACCGGTCCGATAGCCAGCGGCAAGACGACGCTTTTGCGGTATTGCCGCTCTCTTTTGGGCGCTTCCTTCGACAACTTCCCACCCGAGGCGCGCGCCGCAGTGCAGGCGGTGAAGGGGAATCTCGTTCTCGCGGATCGTGAGGCAACGGTGGTGCGGCCAGCAGTCACGACTGCGGATGCTCGAGTTGATGTGTCCACGGCCGACGAGGCGTTGCGCCTTCCGGCGTACAAGCCAGATGCCGCGGTTCGGACCACGTATACCGCGTGGTTGCTTGAGCAGCTCAAGCTCCCTCGCCTGTCGGTTCCTTCTCGTCCAACATCGCCCGATAGCGAGCCGACGCCGGTCACGATCCGCGACTACATGCTCTACTGCAGCCTTCCTCAGAATGAGATTGGTGACACAGTGTTCGGTCACCGAGACCCATTCCGGAACATCAAGAGAAGGTACGTTTTTCAGATTCTCTACGGCATCTACAGTATAGAGATTGCTGACATACAAGAGCGGCTCCGGGAGGTACAGTCACAACTCCGCGGGCTTCGCTCCGAATCCGGGCTCTTCCAGAAGTTCCTGGAAGACACTCCGTTGTCGAATCGCGCAGCGCTTGAGCGCCATCTGGCGGATACCAAAGAGCAGCTACGCGAACTTGAAAGTGCGGCGGAGAGCTTGTCGGCCGAATCCCCGGATTCCCCCCGCATCACCGAGCTTCGGGCGCATGGGATTGAGCTTCGTGAACGAATTGCTGAGGCGCGAGGAAGGGTTCAAGCGGAAGTCGAGAGCGTGGATGGTCTTCGGCGCCTTCTTGCTCAGCTAGAGACACATGCAGCACGGCTCACACGGTCCATCGTTGCTGACAAGCACCTGACCGACATCGAGTTCGTGGTCTGCCCACGGTGCGGTGCAGAAGTCGAGGCCGAGCGCGGGGGGGAGCACTGCTACCTCTGTCTTCAGACACCTTCGTTGGACTACAGCCGCGACATCCTCGTCAAAGAGCAGTCGCGCGTCGAGAACCAGCTAGCCGAAGCGTTGGAGCTGCTAGAGGTCCGGAGATCGCGCCAGGAGGGGTTGAAAAAAGATATAGTCGCTCTTGAGGCAGAGGCTCTCCAGAACGCGGAGGAGCTGGATTTCGAGACTCGCTCGTTTGTGTCGGAGCGGGCGACGGAGATCGCCGCTCGGGCCGAGGAGCGTGCCAGGCTTCGCTCTCGGTTGTCGCAGCTGCAAGACTATCTGTCGGTGTTCGCGAAGCTTGATCTCAGCATGCAGCTGACCGAGGAGCTTCAGCAAGAGAAGGAGCGGCTCGAAGCAGACCTTGAGAACGCCGGTGGGCGATCAGCCGACGCAGATGCTCGAATAGAGTTCCTCGACGAGCGATTCGACGAGTCCGTCTCTAGGCTGCAAGCGCCAGAGTTCGGTGAGGAGGAGAGGTGTTCGATAGACAGGACGACGTTCCTACCAAGGTTTCGAGGCAGACGCTTCGATGACCTAAGCTCCCCGGGGCTCGCAACGTTGGTGAACCTCGCGCACGCAGTTTCGCACCAGCTGACAGACATCCATTTCAACCTCAACCTGCCGAACATCTTGCTAATTGATGGCCTCAGCGAGCACTTCGGGGAAGAGGGCCTGGATCCCCAGCGCAGAGAAGCTGCCTATCAGTTCCTGATCGACGTAGCCGGAGAGAACAGTGATCGATTGCAGATCATCGTCGTTGACAATGATGTGCCGGAGATCGCGCGCGCCTATGTCAGGCTGGACCTGTCAGAGGATTCCAGACTGATCCCGGAGGGAGAGATACCCGCGTCGCTGAGCGGCGAATGAAGCTCTGGGTTGCCAGGTTGTCCGCAGCTCGTTTGCCTTCCACGCCAGTCGATCATCGAGCACAGGACACAGCGGTTGCTGCGGACTTGCTTAGATGGGGTTCATACTGCGGAAGAGGGTGGTGCCGGGCGGCCCACTTACAACGTGGAGTTGCCCGCTCCGGTCTCGAGCCCGAAAGAGTGGGGACCAACCAACTCTCCGGCACCCGCCCTCAGTCCGGGTCGGCCTTGCGCTTCTGTTTACGCTCCTTTTGCCACTTCGCCTGGGCCGCGCTTACCCTTTTCTCGAAGGGGCTGAGGAAGAACATGTTTCGCTCGTTGCGGTGACCGGGCCGCTTGGTATCGCCGGGGTTCAATTCCTTGGTTCGCTTTATCTGGAGCAGGCCTTTCTCCTCTAGGTCGTACGCCCACTTCCGTACGGTCTCCGGGCTGCGTCCGCACCAGGCGGCGAGCTCCGCCCAGTAGTAGCGGGGTGGACGGTCCCGGTACCGGTCCACCTGGAGGGCAAGGATGAGCCAGAGGTGGCGCGGCTCGAGACCGAACTCGGCGAAGCGCTTGATCAATACCTTCGGAAGCTGGATGAACTCGCCTGTTGCACCCGCCGCTGCGGGCCAGCGCTCCGTTGTCGGCCCATCTGCCACCTTCGTC
>JANQPS010000932.1 GCA_028285365.1 Thermoanaerobaculia bacterium
CTTCAGAGCCACCGGCCGCAAACCCGACCCGCACGAGCCCTTCTGGGAGCCAGTTCTCGCGGAGTCTCCGGACGAGGTCGACGCGCGCCGGGGTAGCGAACGGCGGCACGACGTAGTCGGTCGCGGCCAGCGACTGGGCGGCGGCTTCGGCCACCTCTTGACGACCGTGTCCGACGTTGACGACGATGGCGCCGCCACCAGCGTCGAGAATCCGTCGGCCGTCGGCGGTGACGAGGTAGCAGCCCTCGGTCGAAACGACCTCGAACGGAGTTGGCTTCTCGACGAGCAGGTTGTAGGCGGCGGTGTGTTCACCGGAGCGACCGAGCGCCAGGAGCTCGGCGTTCTCGGACACGTTGGTCGCTGACGACGGGGTGCTTTGAGTTTCCTGAGGCTTTGTCATGAGCTGGCCTCGCAGGCTCGTTGGCGTGATCTGTCTCGACTGCAGTTTTCTGACATGCTTGCTCCCTCGAATCGGAGAGTATCGGCCAGTGAGGTTCGACTACCGTGGCCCCGATGCTCGACCGACCAGAATCCGAAGGCACGTCGACCGACTGCTATTGGCGTCGGGCACCGTGACTAGGAGTGAGACAACACGACTTGCGACAACTTAGCGACAATTAGCGACAAGTTGGCGATCACTTTGCGGCAACTTGGCGACCATTGGGCGAGAGCCGAATCGACCTTCAGGAGTGTGCACGCTGTGAGCTATCGAATCAAGACGACAGAGGAAACGCTGAGCACCGGTGCAGCAGCGCGCCGAACTCGTGGGCGCTTCTCCGAAGGCTGGAAGCCCCTGGTCGTGCCGATCATGCTGCTGATCCTTTCGACCGGAACGGGTGCGCCCCTGGGTGCACAGGCCGACGACGTCCTGAGCGGCTTCGTGCCGAACGGTGACTATCTGATCAACGACGGTGGCGACGTCCTCGAAAGCGGCTCGGTCTTCGTCTCCCAACGGGCGGCCGCACTTCTGTTGATGGCGGACGAAATCGACGGAGGCTTGCTCGTCTTTGCGCGGTCTCGCCGGGTCGATCGCGTGGCGCGAGAGTCGTTGGTTGAACGGGATGGTGGTGGCTTCGACGTCGCCGCTGGCGCACAGCGCGAGTACCTCGGTGACATCACCCAGGAAGGTGTCGAAATCAAGCTTCCTGTGGCCGGATCCGACCTCCGACTCGGACCAAAACCGCCGCTCGTGGGCTGGCGGGAGATGGGCGATCTGACCGCTCATTCTCCGGACTATCTGGTCAAGATGGATCAGTTCGAGCCAGACGCTGGCGCCATGGCCGAGCTGCGCAAGAAGACCTTCCAGGTCAAGGTGTTTTTCGGGAGCTGGTGTGGCGTCTGCAAGAACTTCCTGCCGCACATGCTCAAGGTCGCCGCACTGCTGGAGGGCTCGAACGTGGGTTTCGAATACTACGGACTCGGCAACCCTCCGGAAGGCTGGCAGGACCCCGAGGTTTCGGCTCACAGCGTCGACAGTCTGCCAGGGGCGATCGTCTACCGCGACGGCAAAGAGGTCGGGCGCTTCAAGGGTGGTGACGGCTTTCGCAAGCCCGAGCAGTCCTTGTTGCGAGCACTTGCCAACTGATCTGCTGAGGCGTTCCGGATTGCGAGCGCCAGCCGTTGCGGTTCGCGGAGCGGTATAGTGATCGATGGACGCGGAATCGGCCTCGCTGCGAGTCCGCGTCGCATCAGATTCAAATCCCTTCCTAGGCCCTTGGGTTTCCTAGGTGCTGAGGCTTCCTTGAGTATCTGCCTCAAGTGACGTGCAGGAGTAGCTAGCAGCAAAGCTCTAACGACAACAACGACCCGGTTGCTCGAGCTGGCTCGAGCCACCGTGATGGAGGGAATCGATGACTCGTCAACCCGCCTCACCCTGTGTCGCATCACACCGTACGTGCCGGCTCGCGAGGCTTCGGAGCTCGGTCTGGCCACTCCAGGTGATGATGTTTGTCGTTGTGCTCGCGGCTTGCGCCGCGCCCCCGCAGTCGAATGTCGAGGAGGTGCTGCCTCAGCGTGACACGAGCGAGGAGAACCTGGCCGCAATTCGGGCCATCATCTCTGACTTCATGTCCTCGTACAACGAGGCTGACGTCGATACCTTCTCGGCGCTGTTCACCGAAGACGCCATCCGCATGCCCCCCAACGCGCCGGTGATCGTCGGTAGGCAGCGGATTCGCGAGAACATGATCACGACCTTTGCCACGTTCGACGGTGAGGTCACGGTCAATCAGGAAGAAGCTCGCTTCAGTGGAGATTTTGCGATCACACGCGGAACCTGGGCCGTGACGCTCACTCCCAAGGCCGGCGGAGAGGCGCAGTCGGACGTCGGCAAGTGGCTGACGATGATCGAGCGTCAAGAAGATGGATCGTGGAAGATCGCTCGCAACATCTGGAATAGCGATCGTCCGGTGGATTCTTGATCGAGGTGTCCACGCACCACCCTTCCAGTCCAAGCGCCTAAGGGTCGTCGCCAGCCGCGCGGTGTTCTTGGCTCGTCAGGAACGACGAACCGCTCTCGTCGAAGCGTCGCTCGTCACGGTCTGACTTCGTAGTAGAGGTTGGCCGGATCGTCGAAGTCGTGCATCTGAAAGGTAGAGAAGCCCGCCTCCTTGACCATGGCTTCCGCTACTGAAGGATTGAAACCCACGGTTCCGAGGCCCATCCCATCTGGTTCGGAGAGAGCTGATGACATGCAGGATGTCACTGAGAAGCCGTAGAGGAGAGCCAGCATGGGGTTTTCGAGGTTCTCCTCGAACGTCGCCTTGGAGCGGATGTCCTTGATCAACCAGGTACCGTCCGGCTTGAGCGCGCCTTTGATCGCCCGCATGACGACGTCCGGGCGCGTCATGTCGTGAACACAGTCGAACGTCAGCAGGAAATCGAAGCCACCCTCCTGCGGAAGCTGTTCGCCCCTCGAGAGATGCCAACGGACGTTGGGCGCTTGTGACTCTTCGCCGCGCTTCGTA
>JANQPS010000936.1 GCA_028285365.1 Thermoanaerobaculia bacterium
CTGCCACCGAGACCGGGCGCAGCTCGGACAGATCGGAGGATTGCTGCCGCAGATCAGCGACGGTGTTGCGGCACGTTTCGCACCTTGCGAGGTGTCGGCGCACTCGCCGAGACGGTAGCCAGCCGAGGTCGTTGGAGGACAGGAGAGCCAGGTCGGTCTTGTCGGGGTGGGTCTTGCCACGATCGCGACGTGACCTCTCGAGAGAACACATCGATCAGGACTCCTGGTTGCGGGCCGCTGACGCGGAGTTCATCAAGGTGCGCAGACGCACTCGTCCGCGACTGATTTGAGTGCGTACGGTCGTCGCCGTGGTGCCGAGTAGCTTGGCGACGTGTTTCGTCTCGAGTCCTTCGACGTCTCGTAGGATGATGGCCATGCGCTCACGATCGGGTAGCTGCTCGAGGCAAGCAGCGAGGATTGCACCTGCCTCCGCGGCCAGAGCCTGGCGATCGGGCTCCGGTGAACAGTCGACCGGTTCGGGATGATCGTCCAGGTCCGAGGTGATCACTCGCGAGGAGCGACGCCAATGATCGCGACACGCGTTGACGATGATCTTCCGCAGGTAGGGCCAGGTCGGTTTCTCGGGGCTCAGGCGCTTGCGCGACTTCCACAGTCGAAGGAAGGCCTCTTGCGCGATGTCCAGGGCAGGTTCCCGCTGGCTGACGAGTCGTCGCGCCAGAGTCACGGCCCGGTCCTGATGACATCGGATCAGCGTGTCGAAGGCCTCCAGGTTCCCGCGACGAGCGAGGTCCACGACCTGTCGAGTTGGTTCCAGATCGTGTTGCTCGAGCGGCCTGTCGCGTTCTGCTCTGGTCGCGCGACTGGTGAGGACACCCATGGCGGCCATGGCGACAGGTTCGTGCATCTCAACAACAAGTACTCCGGCCGGTCTCGGAGCGTTGAGATGATCCGCGGCGTTTTCTTTGAGGACCTCCTGCAAGCTTCAGGAGAGTCACCTCCGGCGGGGAGAACCGTGGCCCTCAGGCGCCGCGCGTGACAACGCGACCCCAGCCCTGCTCTCGGGAGTAGTCTCCCCGCCGGTTCGCTGAGCTCCGTCTAGCGAGTGGCGGCTTCGGACTCTCCTCCCAGAATCGACCGAGCATTCGCGAGGATCGCCGGATCGACGGTGCCGACTGCAAGTGCCTCTTCGATGGCTTCTTCGGCTTCGCCGTGTCTACCGTTCGCATGGAGAGCCCGCGCGTACCAGTCGAGTGCGTAGACCGTCCGGCGCCGCTCGACTTCTCGCGTGGCCAGCTCGAGAGCCTCGAGAGGCAAATTCGCCGTTGCGAGCCAGTAGCTGATGAGCTCGCCATTGGCGTTGTCGATCGACGCCGACTCGGCCAGAGCTTGTCTCTCGAACTCGGCATAGAGAGGCTGGGCTTCTTCTCGGCGATCGAGAGGCATCAGCGCTTCGGCGACTCGATAGAGGTTCTCGGGGTGTGGCGAGACCGCGTAGTGTCGCTGCCAGAGCTCGAGGGCCCCTTCCAGGTCACCCTCGCTAGCGCTGGCCTTGGCGAGCTCGGCGAGAGCGTAGTGATAGTCGGGGAACAGCTCCAGCGCGGCATTGGCGAGCTCAGCGGCGGCTCTGGAGTTTCCCCGCTGGTTCTCGAGATGAGAGAGCTGGGTCAGGATCCACGCGCGATCTTCGGTCTGGGCCAACTCGACGCGGTCCAGCGCATCGCTCATCCACATGATCGCTCCATCGAGATCTCCGAACAGCTCGCGCAGGTGGGCGCCACGAGTGAGTGCCGGGACCGAGGCCGGACGCAGATCGAGCATCCACTGCACCGACTCTTCTGCGCCCGCGTAGTCTCCGAGCTCCACCTGAGCATCGGCCAAGAGCCCGTAGACCATCGGGTCGTCCGGGATGATCTCGTTGAGAGTGCGTGCCTTGGAAAGTGCCGTTTCGAAGTCGTGGAGCCCCAGGAGGAGCCAGACCTCGTTGCGACGCGCGTCGAGGTTCGTCGGATCGATCTCGAGGGCTGTCGAGATGACCTCGAGTCCCTTCTCGTAGTGGCTCGGGTCGGCAGTCTCGCGCCCGCGTTTGGCGAATGCCATGGCGAGCTCGCTCAGAGCCGTTGCGTCGTTGGGGGCGGCGGCGACGATCCGCTGACGCTCGGCGATGAGTCGTTGCGCTGGGGTCGGGGCGTTGGACCGGGGTGCGGAGACCGAGCCTGGCTGGGCCGGGGGGTTCGAGTGTGCCAATGACCAGGAGCTGGTCGAGAATCCGCTCGCGAAAGTCGTGACGAGGACGATGGGAGCAACGGAAGACAAAAGACGGTTCTTGCGAAGGTTCATGGTCATCTCCAGGAGGTGTTGTAGAGCTTCGAAGTCGAGGTGGTGATCAGAGAACTGTCGAAAAGGAAGACAGGGTGGCCGCCCGAAACCGCTCGTCTCGGACGACCGTCAGAGGTGAGCTCAGTCGATCGGACCACCGCCGGGTTCGCCCGGGTCGATGTGCCGGCGGTCACGTCCACTCGGTGCCGACGCCAGGTAGGGGAACGTGTCGCGGAAGTTGGCGTCGTTGACGTTCACGCCATCGCCGAGTCGGCCGTTGATCTCGGGCACGAAGCCCGCGAAGTCGGGGGCGAGGACTCCGCCGACGGCGACTCTGAGCGTGATGTCGACGACGTCGTCCTGCAGTCGCCGCCCGTTGGGATAGCCGGCCGCGTCTCCCCCGATCAGACCCAGGCGACTGATCGACTCCATCGGTGTCGGGGGGACGCCGGTGTTGAGACGCATGAGGTCGGCAATGGGGCCGGCTGGCGTTCCGGCGGCTGCGATGGGTGCCGCGTAGGTCACGAGCGGCAGCAGATCCAGACGCGGCGCGCTGGGTACTGCCAAGGCTCCACCGTAGAGAGCCTCGACGATCTTGACGATCGGCGGGTCGAGGTAGAAGCCGGCGAACTGCTCGTCGGAGTGCGGAGACTCCATGCTGTAGCGGTCTTTCGAGCCGATACCGATGACGAGCTCGTTGATCAGGGGATTGCCGAACCGCTGGATCTGGCGCAGGCCGCCTACCTGAGCGGCTGGACGTGGTGAGCGGCGGATCGTCATGCGATTACGACTCGTCGTTCCCCAGATACCAATCGTTGCGTCAGGCGAGGTTGCGGGCTCGATGCGACCTGAGGCCGTCAACATCTCGATGGGCACTTCGATAGCGATGGCGTTGACCGCAAAGCCGGAAACGTGGTCGCTCGCAAAGTTCATGGCTGCAGCGTCTTCGTCAGCTGTCAACACTCCGGGTACGCCGCTGCCGAGGGTGCGAAAGTTGGCGGTGTCGAAGGCTGCTCCCAGGTCGATCCAGAACGGGTCGTCGACGGTTCCCGCAAAGACCGAAACTCCGTCCGCGGTGCGATAGACGGCCTGCTCGTAGAGCGCCTCGTAGTCCATGGTGCGGGGGCCGGCGTTGCCGGGAAGGGCAAAAAACCGCTGCGTGCCGTTGGGGTTCATCAAACGCTGGCGACCGTTCTCTTCGATCATCACCACCCGATAGGTCTGCCGCTGGTTGAGACCCGGATTGTCGAAGCTGCGAATCTGGGGTGGTACGACCAGGTCGTTGGTGCCCGGAGCGTTCGCTCCAGCGTCACCGACGCCGGCGACGGCGGTGTACACGCCGGGGAGCTGGTACTGGGTCTTGAAGCGAAAGCGAAAGGTCAGGTCTGCCAGGGCGTCGTGGTCGTTGTCGATCTTGATCTCGTAGTAGAGATCGGGGTCGAACGGAAACAGGGTTGGTCCGTTGGCTGGCTCGAGCAGCGGATCGACGTTCATGATCATCGTCACCTTCGTCGGGTCGTCGAAGCTGACGAAGGCGTACAGGTCCGTGATGTCGGCTTTGTGGTCGAGGCCGGTGATCGGGGCTTCACGGTGATTGGACGCCGTCGCGACGGTGCTCCCGAGCAGAAGGGCGCCGATCCAGAGGGCTCCTTTGAGGGACTTCATGGTGTTCTCCGTGTGTTCGAGGTTGTCTTGCGTGTTCGAGTCGCCGTGGCGGCTCGCACGTGGGGACTCTGGTCGAGTGCACGCATCGAGGTTGGCGAGGACGAGCTGCCCTCCAGGGCGTGTCGTCTGGTGCTCGACGGGTGTCAGCTCTCGAAAGGGCTCTACGTCGGAGTCGCCGAAAACAACCTTCAAAGAAGGCTCAAGGACTTCTCAAAGCCCCGAAACGAGGGGCTTTGCGCGATTGCCCGAGGGTGACTTCTCGCGCCCCGGTGCGCGCTTCCGGAGCTGGGTGGGAGTTCGCTCGCCGACGGCTCGTCAGCGACTCGCCTGGCGAAAGTGGTCTCTAGCAGCGTTTGTGCTCAGCACGGGAAGGACCTCGAAGTCCACGAGATCGGACCATCGGGCCATCCACTCCTCGAGTGCCGGTCGATCGTCGTAGTCCATGACCTGAAAACACCGAGTCAGGTCGGCGGTCACGTAGCTGGCTTCGTAACGAACGCCTGGTGGCAGCATTCGGCCGTTCTTCTCGAGCCGATCGTAGACCGCAGCGGCTCCGCACTTGAACGTCTCGATGACGAGTGCGCGCATCACGCTTCTCGGTTCTCTTCCGATCGAAGGTGGCGCTCTTGTGCGATCTTGCTGATCTCGGCCCCCAGCAGCAACAACAACGACGAGTAGTTGGTCCACAACATGAGTGCCACGAGGGTGCCACCGGCACTGTAGGCGGTGGTCAACCCACCTCTCAGGAGCCAGAAGTCGATGACGGACCGACCCACGAGGAACAACAGGGTCGCGGCCACAGCGCCCCAGAAGGCGTGTCGCCAGAGGACTCGCGTATTGGGCAAGACCCGGAATACCAGAGTGAGAAAGCCGGCGAGGATCGCAGAGAGGGTCAGCGTGTCGGTGATGCGCAGGAGCCAGGACGGAATGGTGACCAGGGTCTCGAGTGCGCCTTCGACCGTACCGACGATCACGGTGACAGCCAGGTAAGCCAGCACCAGACCGCCGAGACCGACGACGAAGAGGAGTGAAACAACTCGAGTCGCAAGAAAGGCCAGGGCTTCGGAGCGTACTGAGCGGTTCGGCACTACGTCCCAGATGACATCCAGGGCTTGCCGCAGCTGAACGAAGTAGCCGGTGGCGCTGAACAGGACCACGAGAGCGCCGGCCACCGTCGCGACTCGGCCGAACTCGTTGGTCGCCAGCTGCTCGGCGACGTCGCGCGTGATTTCTGCGGTGCGAGCTCCAGCAAGCTCGCTCACCGCTTCAGTGAGACGTGCCTTGGCGGTCTCCTGGCCGAGGATGGCTCCAGCAGTGGCGGTGGAGATCAGCACGACTCCCGGGAGTGACAGGAGTGCGTAGAACGCGAGGGCAGCGCTGTGGGTGAGCGCGTGATGCGCGAAGCTCCTTCGCAGCGCGAGAAAGAGCATGGAAGGTACTACGAGGAGTCTCCGTCTCCAGGCACTACGGGCAGCCATGGACGCTCCCTGCGGTAGTAGTGACGGGTCCGAGGCAAACAGCAGCAGCGCTCCCGCTACGATTCCCGGCGACGACGTTCATGAACGACTCTCCAGTCCATTCCACTAGGAAGTGTGGCCAATGACTCAATCGCAGTGGACAGACTACGTTCTCGATTCTCTCGAGGTCGAGGACCCTCAGGGGCGGCTGGTCAACTCCCACCCTGTCCGCGAGGGCGAGGGCATGGGATCCGATGTCGTGCGTCGCTACTTCGCGGAGAACCTCTATCCGTTCGAAGAGCGCCTCGACGTGCGGTCGTACTACCGTCAGAAGCGACTGCTGCAAATCGAGCTCGTGAAGCTCCAGAACTGGGTCAAAGACCAGGGGCGGCGCATCGTCCTCGTGTTCGAGGGGCGCGACGCCGCGGGCAAGGGCAGCACCATCAAGCGTTTCATGGAGCATCTCAACCCTCGCGGTGCCAGGGTCGTGGCGCTCGTCAAGCCGACCGATGAAGAGCGAGGACAGTGGTATTTCCAGCGTTACGTCGAGCACCTTCCGACCATCGGTGAGATCGTGTTCTTCGACCGGTCCTGGTACAACCGAGCGGGCGTCGAGCGGGTCATGGGATTCTGCAGCGAAGCTGAGTACGAAGAGTTCGTCTACCAGGCGCCTCTGTTCGAACGCATGCTGTCACGCAGCGGCATCGACGTGATCAAGTTCTATCTGTCGGTCAGTCGCGCCGAGCAGGCCCGCCGTTTCGTCGAGCGCAAGACCAACCCACTCAAGCGGTGGAAGCTGTCGCCGATCGACAAGCAGGCTCAGGAGCGATGGGACGACTACACCGAGGCCAAAGACGCGACGTTTCGCAAGACCGACACTCGAGAAGCGCCTTGGGTCATCGTGAAGTCGGAGGACAAGATGCGTGCACGCCTCGAAGCGATGCGCTACGTGCTCAACCGCTTCGACTACGCCGACAAGGACGCTGAGGTCGCGGTACCGCCTCATCCTCTCTTGGTCGCCCCAGTGAGCGGTCTGCTGGGCTTTCTCGAATCGGATTGACCGCCAGGTCACTCGAATGGCCTGCGTGAGATCGAGGGTGAGGGTTGTGGTGTGCGCGCACTTGGGACGAAGCAGGCCGCTGCTGAGGTAGGCT
>JANQPS010000941.1 GCA_028285365.1 Thermoanaerobaculia bacterium
CTTGCGGGTGATGTCGTCGCGAAGCTTGTCCACCTCTGCACCCTTGCGACCGATGATGATTCCAGGCCGCGAGGTGTAAATGGTGACTCGCAGCCGGTCGGCGGCGCGCTCGATGTCGATCTGGCTCACGCCCGCGTGGTTGAGCCGCTTCTTCAGACTTCCTCGCAGATCGAGATCCGATGCGAGCACGTCCGCGTAGTCGCGGTCCGCGAACCAGCGCGAATGCCAGCCCTTGTTGTAGACGAGGCGAAAGCCGTAGGGATGTGTTTTTTGACCCACTCTCTTTGCTCCTGGCTCTTACTTCTGTTCGTCGGCCGGCTCGCGTGTATCGAGCTTGATGGTGATGTGGCTCTGACGCTTGAGAATCCGGTATGCGCGACCCTGCGGCGCCGGACGGAGGCGCTTCAGGCTGGGACCCGGATCGACGAAGATCTCTTTGACGTAGAGCTCGTCGATATCGAGCGGATTCTCGCGGTTCTCCGCATTGGCGATGGCTGACTTGAGCAGCTTCTCCATCGGCTTCGCGGCGTACTTGTTGGTCATCTGAAGCGTGTTGACCGCTTCTTGAACGTCACGCCCGCGGATGAGATCCGCCACGAGGCGCACCTTCTGAGGGGACGCTTGCAAATGCCGCAGTCTGGCTGTGACTTCCATAGTTAGGTCTCTCTTCCTGGTCTCGTGGACCCGGTCGTCGTCGCCCTGCCTCAACGGGCGCGGGCGCCGCGCTCCTTGCCGCCAGTGTGGCTGCGAAATGTCCGGGTTTGGGCGAACTCGCCGAGCTTGTGCCCAACCATGTTCTCGCTCACGAACACCGGAATGAACTTCTGACCGTTGTGCACGGCGATCGTCAGTCCGACCATTTCAGGAGTGATCGTCGAGCGCCTCGACCAGGTCTTGATGACTCGGTTGTCACCGTTCTGCGTCTGTTTGACCACCTTGTCGTACAGGTGGTGATCGACGAAGAAGCCCTTCTTGAGTGATCTGGCCATCGCCCTCTACCTCTTCTTGCGACGACGGACGATCATGTCGTCTGTCCGTTTGTTGTTACGGGTCTTGTAACCCTTGGTCGGTTTGCCCCAGGGGGTACAAGGGTGTCGACCACCCGAGGTTCGCCCTTCGCCGCCACCCATGGGATGGTCGACCGGGTTCATCACGACACCGCGGTTGTGAGGCCGCCTGCCGAGCCAGCGCTTGCGTCCGGCCTTACCCAGGGCGATGTTCGAGTGCTCCACGTTACCCACCTGACCGATGGTTGCGTAGCAGTCGATGTGGACCTTGCGGACCTCACCGGACGGCAGTCGGACCTGAGCGTAGCGCCCTTCTTTGGCCATCAGCTGAGCTGACGCACCGGCGCTCCTCACCATCTGACCACCCTTGCCGAGCTTGAGCTCGACGTTGTGGATCAGGGTACCCAGCGGGATGTTGCGAATCGGCAGCGCGTTGCCCGGGTTGATCTCCGCCTCGGGCCCAGCCTCGATCCGATCCCCGACCTTGACCCCGACGGGCCAGAGGATGTAGCGCTTCTCGCCGTCCGCGTAGTGCAGGAGGGCGATACGAGCGCTGCGGTTCGGGTCGTACTCGACACTTGCAACCTTGGCTGGAACGCCGAGTTTGTCGCGACGAAAATCGATCTTGCGGTAGCGACGCTTGTGCCCGCCTCCACGAAACCAGATCGTCAAGTGACCTTTGTTGTTGCGACCACTGACCCGCTTCTTGCCGGAAGTCAGACTCTTCTCGGGCCGATTGGTCGTGAGCTCGTCGAAGCTCGCGTACTCCTGGAACCGGCTCGCGGGATTGTTCGGTTTTCTTCTTTTGACCGCCATCTCACACGCCCTCGAAGAACTCGATCTCGCCAGAGGCGAGTCTCACGTATGCCTTTTTCCAGTCCGGTCGTCGACCAACGAAACGGCCCTGACGACGCACCTTGCCGTGCATCCGCACGATCCGCACGTCGGCGACCTTGACGTTGTCCTTCTTGAACTGCTCTTCCACCGCTCGCTTTATCTCGACCTTGTTGGCTCGGCCGTCGACTTCGAAGACGACAACGTTCTCGAGCTCACGCTGGATCGTGGACTTCTCGGTAATCAGCGGGCGACGGATGACATCTTGGATTCGCATGTTCCGACCCTTACTTGCTCAACACCTCGACCAAACGGCCGAGAGCGTCTTTGGAAACCAGGAAGTGCGGTCGATCGACCACGTCGTACACGTTGACCGCAAGCGCATCGACCGCCTTGAGACGCGGATTGTTGCGGACCGCCAGGGCGAGATTGCGATTCTCGAACTGATCGACGATCAGCGCCTTGCCGGCGACACCCAAGGTATCCAGCTGACCGGCGAGCGCCTTGGTCTTGTGACTGTCCAGCTCGAGGGAGTCCAACACGACGATCTGATCGTCGGCGAACTTCCGCGAGAGCGCCGAACGCAAGGCGTTGCGCTTCTCGCGCTTGCTGATGCCCTTGGCGTAGCCACGAGGCTGGGGACCATGAACGGTTCCACCTTTGCGCCAGAGCGGCGAGCGAGTGGAGCCCGCGCGGGCGCGGCCAGTGCCCTTCTGGCGGAACGGCTTCTTGCCGGTGCCGCTAACTTCACCGCGACCCTTGGTCTTGTGCGTGCCAGAGCGCTGCGCCGCACGGATGGCAACAACCACCTCGTGGATGAGGTGCTCTTTGTACGGATAGTCGAACACCGTTTCCGGCACTTCGAGCTCGCCGACCGACTGATTGGCGAGATTCTTGACTTCGAGCTTCATGTTCACTCGCCTCCGCTCGCCGCCGGCGCCTTGTGAGAGCGGCGGATTCTGACGTAGCTGTTTCGGGCGCCAGGGACGGATCCACGCACGAAGAGCAGATTCTCTTTCTCGTCGACCTTCACGACCAGCAAGTTCTTCGTCGTGATGCGCTTGCCGCCAGTCTGGCCGGGAAGGCGAATACCGGGGAAGACGCGCGCCGGATAGGCGGATTGTCCGATGGAACCAGGGGCTCGATGGAACATCGATCCGTGAGTCGCCCGACCACCACCAAACCCGTGGCGCTTCATGACTCCCTGGAAACCCTTCCCCTTGCCAGTGCCGATGACATCGACGTAGTCGTCTTCCTTGAAGATGTCGACAGCGATGCGGTCACCGGGCTTGGACTCATCGTCCGACCCCACCGAGAACTCGGCGAGCCACCGCGTGGGCTCCACGCCAGCCTTGGCAAAGTGGCCGCGACGGGGCTCGTTGACGTTGCGCGGCGCTTTCTCCGTGAGCTCGCCGGTCGCGCTGTCGATGTCACCTTCGATGAGACCGATCTGGACGGCATCGTAGCCGTCGGACTTGGTCTCACCCTCCTCGGGGTTCGATGACTTGCGTTGCACGACGACGCAGGGACCCGCCCTGAGCACCGTCACGGGGACCGCAGTACCGTCTTCGCGGTACAGCTGGGTCATCCCGATCTTCTTTCCGAGTATTCCGTTCATTGCGAACACTCCTACTTCTGCGGCTGGCCGAAGGCCTTGATCTCGACGTCGACGCCGGCCGGCAGTTCGAGCTTCATGAGTGCATCCACGGTCTGTGACGTCGGCTCGAAGATGTCGAGTAGGCGCTTGTGGGTGCGAATCTCGAACTGCTCGCGCGACTTCTTGTCGACGTGCGGAGAGCGGTTCACCGTGTACTTCGCGATGTGAGTCGGAAGCGGAATGGGACCGACGACGCGAGCACCGGTCCGTCTCGCGGTGTCCACGATCTCGTGGGTGGACGTGTCGAGAATCCGGTAGTCGAATGCCTTCAGCCGAATGCGGATCTTTTCGTTGATCATGCCTGAACCTGTGCTCGTCCGTTGCTCGTTGACTAGGTGTCGTGACTCGTCTTACTCGACGATGTCGGTGACGGTACCGGCACCGACGGTGCGGCCGCCTTCGCGGATTGCGAAGCGAACGCCCTTCTCCATCGCGATCGGAGCGATCAGCTCCACGTCCAATGCCACGTTGTCACCAGGCATCACCATCTCG
>JANQPS010000943.1 GCA_028285365.1 Thermoanaerobaculia bacterium
CGGCCCCATCGATCCACAGTCCCGTCTCGAGCTCCAAGACGCGCTCCTAGTCCTTGGTCTCGTAGTCCACTGCCGCAAGCGACGCGCGGATGATCGCGCGGTCGTTACGGTGCACGACATGGCGGTTGGCGTACGCCGGGTGCGACCAGTTGACGAGACGGTCGAAGCGACGGCGAGCTCCCAGCCCCGCGCTGGCGGTGGGTTCGATCAAACGAGCCCGGCCGAGCTCCTCGTAGCCTTCAGGCGTGAAGCGCGCCTGCACCAGGTAGCCGTCGTCGACGTTGAGGAACCAGCGGTCCTGGTGCTGGATCATGAATGCAGTTCCCCAACGCAACACTCCCCACTCCGCGCGAGCCTCCTGATTGATCTCGAGGCTCTCCCAGACTCGCTCACCCGTTCGCGCGTCGAGAGCTCGCAGCTCTCCATTGACCCCGAGACCATAGAGATGATCACCCACGATGATCGGCGTACTGATGGTCGCGTGAAGACCCTCGGGCTCGTCCGGACTGCGACCTTTGCCTTGCCACAACAGCTCGGCAGCGGGCTGCGCATCGTCGAGGCGCATCATGGTGGAACCGTTGTAGAGCTGCGACACCAGTAGATAGTTGCCGGACTTGAGCGGAGTCGTGATCGCCATGCTCGCGCCCGCATCGATCGGCTGCTCCCAGTAGACGGAACCCGTCGCCGGGTCGAGCGAGACGAGTCCGGTCGCGTGCCACACGATGAGCTGACGCGCGCCGCCCGCCTCGTAGATCACCGGCGCGCTGTAGCCCATCTCGCCGTTGACCTCGACCGCGCGCCACACTTCTTTGCCGGTTGTCTTGTCGAAGGCGACGACCATGCCGTCCGGCTCGGCCGCAACCACCGTGATCAGCAGGTCGCCCTCGACGAGCGGCGGACTCGACGTCCCCCAGGTCGGAACACTCGTGCCGTAGTCGACCGTCAGGTCTCTCTGCCAGAGGACCGAGCCTTTCTCGACGTCGAGGCACAGCAGCCAACCGGTCGCCCCGAGGACATACACGCGCTCTCGATCCACCGTCGGCGTCGCACGGGGACCAATCGCGTAGGAGGCCATGAGCGCGCGGTAGCTGGTCGACCACTCGTGCTCCCACAGCGGCTCCCCGGTCTCTTCATCCAGCGCCAGGAGGCGCTCCCTGCCGTCGAGAGTTCGCGACTCCGGGTCCTTGTGCCAGTCGAGCACAAAAACCCGACCGTCAGCAACGGCTGGCCCTGCGTAGCCAGAGCCGATCTCGGTCCGCCACTTGACCAGCAGCTCACTCGGCAGCTGCTCGACCACGCCGGTGTCGTGCCACACGGCGAGCCGGTCCGCGCCTCGCCACTGTGGCCAGTCTTCGGCGGCCAACTGCCCCGCCAGCCCGATGAGCAGCCAGGGCAGGAACCTCTTTGATGTTGTCGCCAGCACGTCGACTCCAGCGTAGCGCAACGGTCGATCTTCAAGACCGATCACGGTCTCGAACGGACTTCGACAGAATAGGAGCAAGACCTCGATCTCGTTTTCTCACCGGTGCTGCCGAATCCAGACCGTCGAGACCCACAAACGCTGGCTCGTAGCGCGGAGGATCGCCAATCGATAGGTACACGGATATGCGACCTCTCTTGGCGATCGCTGCCGGCCTGCTCCTCGGAGCCTGCCTAGGAGTTCCCCAATCGATGGCTCAACCGGTGAAGCTGATCTTCGACACCGACATGGGCAACGACGTCGACGACGCCTTGGCGCTCGCTTTGGTGTTTGCCCTCGAGAACCGCGGCGAGTGCGAGCTACTGGCCGTCTCGATCACCAAAGACCACGAAGAGGTCGCACCGTACGTCGACGCTCTCAACACCTTCTACGGCCGGAGCGACGTTCCGATCGGCATCCTCAAAGACGGCGCAACGCCAGAGGCGAGTCGCTTCACTGGCGTCACTCTCGAAACGTCTTCCGACGCCGATGGCTCTCTCGTCTACCCGCACGACCTGCGACTCGGTGACCCCGTGCGCGATGCCACTGACGTTCTGCGCGAGGCGCTCGCCGACCAACCGGATCAGTCCGTCGTCATCGTTCAGGTGGGCTTCTCCACCAACCTCGCCAGGTTGCTCACCTCGGACGGCGATCGCCACTCGAGCCTCGGCGGAACCGAGCTCGTCTCCCGCAAGGTCAAGCTGTTGTCGATCATGGCGGGCGCGTTTACGCCGATCAACGGCAACACTCATCTCGAGTACAACGTGGTCCAGGACATCACGTCGGCTCAGGCACTTGCGACGACGTGGCCCACCCCGATCGTCTGGAGCGGTTTCGAGATTGGCCTGGCCATTCGGTATCCGGCAGCCAGCATCGAGAACGACTTTCGCTACCGGGATCGCCACCCCATCCCCGAGTCCTACCAGGCGTATATCCCCACGCCACACGAGCGGCCCACCTGGGACTTGACCAGCGTGCTCCACGCCGTGCGCCCCGAGCGTGGCTACTTCGAGCTGTCGGAGCCCGGCCGAGTCAGCGTCGCCGACAACGGTGAGACGACGTTCACGGCTGACCCCGAAAGCCTGCACACCTACCTGAAGCTCGACCCCGCGAACGTCGGACGCATTCAGGAACTGATGGCGACCCTGGTCAGCGAGCCGCCGCAGAGTCGTTGACGGGAGTCGCCTCCAGGCTGCGCTAACTACTCGATCACCGGGAGCACCAGTCGCGACGGGTACTCGGCCGTGTGATGGACGACGTTCTCGGCGACCACCCACTCAGTCTCGTCGAAGTTGTTGCCACCGGTGTTGAGGTTGCGTACGAAGCGCGGGAAATTGCTGCTCGAGACCTGCAGGCGGATCCGGTGGCCGGCCTTGAAGACGTTGGCCGTGGCGTGCAGCCTGAGTGTCAACTCGTAGACCCCACCGTCCTCCATGAACACCTGCTGGTCGAATCCCTCACGATAGCGAGCACGCAGGATGCTGTCCTGGAGGTTGTATGCGGTGCCGTCCGGATGCACGTCGACCAGTTTCGCCGTGAAATCGGTATCTCGGGCTGACGACGAAACGAAGAGCGTGACCGTGATCGGCCCGACGACGGTGACGTCACTCTGGAGCGGTTCCGACGTGTAGACGAGCACGTCGTCGCGCATCTCGGCCGCCGTCTGGTCGTAGGCACCCGCCGGTGCCGCGTCCGCCGAAATGCAGCAGATGGCCCCTCCCAGCGTCTCGACCGGATTCTCCGGGTCGTAGCTGTAGCGGTCGGGCGGCTCGTCAGCGTCGGGAGGGGCGGTGGAGAGCGTGCCGTCACCCGAGCGCGTGTTGGCACTGCCGCCGCTGCGCAAGTAGTAGCTGCGGTACTCCGTACCGTCGAGTGGCCAGGAGGACGCGACTTGCCACGCGTTCTGGCCCATCAGGTAGTACTGCAGCTTGGGCATCTCGGTGACGCCGTTGTCCTCACCCTTGAGCCAGTGATCGAACCAGTCGAGGTAGAGCTTGTAGTAGTCGAAGCTGATGTCGCCGACCGCGAGCTCTCCGATGGTTGCGTCTTCCCAGTCCGGCTGGAGCTCCGAGAGACAGTGCGCTGTAGGCGAGATGACCGCGTACTGGTGATCGCGCCCCCGCTCGCTCGTGGCGTTGTCGCTGAACAGGTTCATGAGGAGAAGCGTCTCGTTGACACCGCCATCGAACCAAGAGTTGACGTGCAGTGCGGGCACGTCGAACTGGTCTTCGTCGTGGACGAAGTTGAGGTCGTCCCAGTAGGGATCGGCCGGCCCCCGCGAGTAGAAATCACGGTAGTCCGAAACCGGACCACCAAAGGCCCTCACGATGTCGTTCGTGGGCAGGTGCCAGAAAGCCTCGGAGAAGTCCAACGGCTCGACGTGCGGCCACGGCTCGAAGACCCGCGCGTCGTTCCTGAACTCCTCATCGGTCATGCCCGGCGGTCGCTTCAGGTGGTGTTTGGCCCCGGCACTCCAGAACCAGCCCAATCCTGACGCCAGCTCCGGAACTCCTCCGTCGATGAAGATGAACTGCCGGTGGGTACCCCGATAACCGCCTCCCGCCGCCTGTGGGATCGCCGCCGCGTGGTTCGGATGACGGGTCGCCGACAGCTGGATCTGGTTCTCACCCAGATACGAGCACCCATACGTTCCCACCTTGCCGTTGGCCCACGGCTGCTTCGAGATCCACTCGATTGCGTCGTAGCCGTCGTCACGATCAGCAGCCGACACCAGATACTCACCTTCCGACTCGAACCGTCCCCGCATGTCCTGGACCACGACGTGGTAGCCGTGCCCTGCAAACCAGTGAGCGTCCGAGCCTGGCGAGCCGAATCGGAAGTAGCTGTTCTTGTTGTAGGGCAGCCGGACCAACACCACCGGCAGCGGACCGTCGACTCCGACCGGCGAGTAGACGTCGGTCGACAACCGGACGCCGTCGCGCATCGGAACGAGAATCGTCTTCTCCAAACGGATCTCGGAATACACCGGCGCCGGCCGACGCGGAAAGTCACCCACCGGCTGGATCTCGACGTAGCGCTCGTCGGTCGAGGCGTCGAGTGTGTGAATGGGGGGCTCGTATGGGGCGGCGCCAGGAGTCGCGTTTTGCGCCGCGTTCTCGGTACCCTGTTGGCAGGCGATCAGGCTTGCCACCGCGAGGGTCGCGAGGCAGAAGGCAGTCCGTTTCAGCATCGGTCGACTCCGAGGGGATTCTGAGGGTCTTGGTTCGCTGCCACATCGCACAATCGGAATGGTTCAGCGGAGATCGCCCGCGCCAATCAGCGCAACGCGGTGTCGTGACCCAGGGTCGTCCCGGTCTCGAGTGGCATGGATCGAGTCTAGCCGCGGCGCTTCGTGTAGCGACCTGCGAATGAGTCCCGTCTCAGGGTCGGTTTCGCTCTCGGGATCCTCGACGGCACGGAAGTTGGTAAGCCGCTCGAGGAGATCGAGCCGGCACTCCGTCAGGATGACGATTTGAGAAGGATCGAGAGCCTAGGCTACTCAACCGTCATGGCGTGTCCTGACGGGAGGCCGGAGCCTCTCGATCGCAAGCGACGGTCGCGATGACGGCTATGGGAAGGTAGACCGCACCGACCTGGGCGAGGTCCTTCCTCCGTGCCGGCCGAACAACACGCGGCGATCCAACGTCAGTGGCCGGCACTCCGTCAGGATGACGATTTGAGAAGGATCGAGAGCCTAGGTTACTCAACCGTCATGGCGTCCTGACCGGAGGCCGGAGCCTCTCGATCGCAAGCGACGGTCGCGATGACGGCTATGGGAAGGTAGACCGCACCGACCTAGGCGAGGTCCTTCCTCCGTGCCGGCCGAACAGCACGCGGCGATCCAACGTCAGTGGCCGGCACTCCGTCAGGATGACGATTTGTAGGGGATCGAGGGTCTAGGTTACTCAACCGTCATGGCGTCCTGACAAGCCCTTCAGACCTCGCAACAGGCTGTTAAGCCTGGTCGAGGGGAGTACACAACCCTCACGACCCCTCAAACCTCCCTTTCATTGTCATCCTGACGGGAGGCCGGGAGCGACTCTCGATTGCAGCGTTACGTTTGGTCCGGCCGGAGGGAAGGATCTCGACCCATCTAGCTCAACATCCACAGCGGGACCGTCACTGCCGCGTCTTTGCGAGGCGGCCGGCACTCCGTCAGGTCGACGGCCTGCATCACCTGACGCTCGAGCAGATCGGCAAAAGCCCTGGGTGAGCGCGCGGGCCTCGTCGGCGTTGAAGCCCCGCGAGCTGCCACGTTCTTCCTGCAATCAGTCACTCGCAACACCTCGGATTTCCGTGACTTCGCCGACGTCTTCCGTTTCCTCTCCGGAGAAGCACCGCCAACTGGCTCTCAGACAACATCTCGCCGCAGATCTGGCGGCACGGAGGTCGTCGCAGGTCGTCGCCAGTGGCATGATCGGCACATGGATTGGCGGCGGTCCGAGAGAACCAGAAGTCGTCTCGAGCAGCTCACTGCCTTTGGGTACTGGAGTGCGCTGCTCGCGCTGGTGCCAGCTCTCGCTACTCCACTGGGCGCCCAGGGTGGCCAGGTCCCGCGTCCACCCGCCATTCACGAAGTCGACGTCTCGCTCGACCAGCGCGCTCTGATGCGCGACGGCGTGACCCTCGCCACCGACGTCTATCGACCGACCGGGATCGACTCGGCCCCGGTCATCCTCATGCGCACTCCGTATGGCCGCGGCGGGCTCGAGCGCGACGCACGCTTCTTTGCTGGTCACGGCTTTGTCGTCGCTACCCAGGACGTCCGCGGCAAAGGCGGCTCGGAAGGGCTCTTCGAGTTCTACAGCCACGACCTGACGGACTTCAGGG
>JANQPS010000947.1 GCA_028285365.1 Thermoanaerobaculia bacterium
CCAGCCTTCAGACCGTGACATGACGCCCGCCTCACCATCTCTCTCGACCCGCTGCGTCTGGTCGCACTGACCTGCCGTCGTTCCGGAGCCTTAGGTGGAAGAGTCGCGTAACACGATCGTCCTGATCTGCGTCGGTGCCTACCTGGCGGTCTGTGTTGCCGTTGGTATCTGGGCGCTGCGCCGAACGCATTCCACCCGCGACTTCTTCATGGCGGGTCGGGACCTCGGCATCCTGGTCACCGGGCTCGCCGTCTTCTCGAGCACTCTCTCTGGCTTTGGCTTCGTCGGTGGGCCCGGGCTCGTCTATCGGATGGGTATGTCGTCACTCTGGATGGTGGTCTGCGCCTCCATCGGGTACGTCCTGGCCTTCTACCTGCTGGCGAAGCGCCTGCGACTGTTCGCCGAGCTGCGCGAGTCGATCACGCTGCCTGACGCCGTAGCCGCTCGGTACCGGAGCGAGGCCAGCCGTTTCCTGACAGCGCTTGCCATCTTGCTGGGAGTCATGGGTTATCTGGCAACCCAGATCCTGGCCATGGCAACCGTGCTGCAGGACATCCTCCAGCGCAGTTTTGGTCCCATCAGCCTCGAGGCTTGCGTGGCGCTCTCGTGTGCCGTGCTCGTGTTCTACTGCGTGACCGGCGGAATCATCGCCTCCGTCTATACGGACCTCGTTCAGGGGGCGGTAATGATGGTCGCAGCGGTGCTGGTGCTGCTGGCGGCGATAGCGGCAGTCGATGGCGGCTTTGCGGGAATGTCGGAGCTCATTCGCCAGGACGATCCCGAGGCGATCAGTCCATGGGGTGCTCTCGGAGCCGTCGGCGCCCTCTCCTGGTACTTCGTCTTTGCCCTGGGGCTCGCCGGTCAGCCGCACATCATCACCAAGATGATGATGAACAGACGGGTCAGTGATGCGAAGTTCATCCTGCCGGTCTCGGTGGTGGCCTACGCCGTTTCGGCCATGCTCTGGATCAGCATCGGCCTGGCGATGAGAGCTCTCGTGCTCCAAGGTACCCACCCGGAACTGCCAGGGTCAGACGCAGCGGCTCCTCAGTTCCTCCAGAGCTACGCTCATCCGCTTCTGGCGGGCGTGGTCTTTGCCGGTCTGTTCGCGGCCATCATGTCGACGGCGGACGGCTTTCTCAACATCGGTGCCGCGGCGGTGGTCCACGACATACCTCGCGCCTTGCGCGGACGCTCCCTCGGCAACGAGCTCCTGTGGGCTCGTATCGCTACCGCGGTGATCGCGGTCATTGCCTCGCTGTTTGCGCTGTATTCGGGCGAACAGTTCGTGGCGCTTTTGGGGGCCTTCGGTTGGGGTACTTTCGCAGCGGCTCTCGTGCCGGCGGTGGCCATCGGTTTCAACTGGAAACGTGCCACCGCGTTTGCGGCCAACACCGCCATTCTCGCGAGTCTGGCGATCAACTTCGGCATCAAGGTGTTTGGCATCGTGCTGCCATTCGGCTTCGACGTCGGTGCCCTTTCCCTGCTCGTCTCGCTCACGCTGTTCTTCGGGATTTCCCTGGTGCAAACCGCTCCAAAGATCGACGAAGACATCGAAGCCGTGATGGATCTCTGATTCGGAGCCCGCTATGCCTTGGGTCTATCTAGCCGCTGCGATCGTGCTCGAAGTCGCCGGAACGGTGTGTATGAAGCTCTCGGAGACCTTCACCAAGCCCGGTCCGTCGATCATGCTCTTCGTCTTCTACGGCGCATCGTTTGCAATGGTCACGATGGCAGTGGGCAAGATCAACATCGCAACGGCCTATGCCATCTGGTCTGGCGCCGGCACGGCCATGATCGCAATCGTCGGCTACCTCTACTTCAAGGAGCCGATGGGAATGCTCAAGGTCATGAGTCTCGTGATGATCATCCTCGGCGTCGTGGGTCTTCGCCTGGCCAGTGAAGGAACGTAGCTCCAGGCCAGCGTCAGGTGCGACGGGCGAGAGCCTATGCGCCTGAAGGGGGCTCGACGTTACGAAGAGTTCGCCACGTGATGAAGCCGAGGATCAGAGTTGCGGCGCCGACCACTGCGTAGACGCCGATTCGTTCGAGGTTTTGGGGTCGACTCAGCCGTGAGCGGCTCGTGTAGCCCGGGTTGGGCTCGAGAGCGCCGACCTCTGCCGGTACGCTGTTGACAGCCAGGACGAGATCGCTGGCTCTTCTGAGCTCGAAAGACGGGGCATCGATCTCTGGATCTCCGACCAGGAACTGATAGTCGCCGGCAGGGGCCGCGATCAGGAGCTCGGGCAGTTCGAGGTGTGCCCAGGCGCCGAGCAGGGTCAGCGGTGCGTCGTCACCGTCTTCGACGTTCAGCCGCAGCTCGACGCAGCGGTCCGCCGCAACGGCGACGCGCAGCGCTGCCAAACGATCGCGCGCGTCTCGCGTCAGTCGTCCGCTCCCCAAGCGGCGTACTCGTGTCGAGTCGTCTCCCTGGCGCCAGCACTCGAGCTCGTAGCTGCGATCGAAGAAGGGTTCTTCGATGTCGAGCTCCAGCAGCGTTGCCGAGAGCTCGAGCTGCTCCTCGCTACCGAGAGCGAGAACGTACAGGGTGGCGCCAGCGGAACCTTCCTGCCGTACTGCCAGGGGGCGCCTCTGCGGGCGTGTGGGCCGGTGGATGACAAAAGGCCACTGGCGCGCCTGTTCGTCGACGATGCGGATGTCGTCGAGAGAAGACTGAGCCAAGGTGGTGTCGCCTGGTTCGAGGGACAGGCTCACCAGACCGTCGCGCGTCTCCGGGATGACCACGGAGCGTCGATGGGTGAACGACCGCGGGTCGATCTCGGCGCCGGCTCGCATGGCGAACGAGAGCGCCGGGCGCTCGTCGTAGCCGGGATTGGTCTCGGCTCCGCCGAGCGATGCAACCGGCAACACGGCAGCCGCCAGCGCCTCGGTGAGCTGGAGCTCGATGTCATCGAGCGTTCTGGCGCCCCACTCCAGCCCGAGTGAGGCGCGCAGGGCTTCGAGGTCGTAGCTGGGCGCTCCCACCCGATCGCCCCCGAAGAGCAGCTGCACCGTTCCGGTCGGAGCAGGGAATATCAGGCTTGGCTGCCTGAGGATCGCGGAGACCTCCAGGTCTGCGAGTGCCGGGCTGTCTCCGTCTTCGATCAGCAGCTCCAGCTGTCGTCCGCGGGGCCGGCTGGTCAGTTCCACCGTGAGCCCCTGCACCGGGGATCCAGGCTGGCCGAGGCGCACGAGGCGTCCTGTGCCGAGTACTCGATCGGCACCAAGGGCGCCACCGTCGCGCACCGAAACGTGCCGGCCGAAGGTAGGGGTGGACGTCGTGACCTCGATGGCGTCCGGCACCAGGCCGGGTGCCCGAGCGAGCGTCGCTCGAGTTTGTCCCCGATCGGCTGCGAGCTCGGTCATCTCGAGCGGGACTCGCAAGCCGCCCGGGTCGTAGGTTGCGACGCTGACCTGCTCGAAGGAGAAGGCGGGCTCCAGGTAGTCGCTGCGCCGTGAGTGCATCGTGACTCGCAGTCTCTCTGGCGGATCCGGGTCCGTCTGGACCTGAGCAATCTGCTCGGGGGAAGCGGATTCGATCTGGCCGATGGGCAGTCGATCTCGTGTGGCTCGTGGCGAGTCCAGACGGAAGAGTGATGCGCCCTGCAGCAGATCGACCCGATCGTCGCCGGGGCCGATCAGGGTGAGATCGACGCTTGCGACCCAAGCCGTTTGTGGGATCGTGAATACGAGATCCCAGATGCGCTGACCACGGAGATCGGTGGTCGATCGAGGAGGCAGTGCCAACTCGTAGATTTCGGTGGCTATCGGCAGGTCTTCTTCGGGAGACGTCAGGTTGCGGTCGACGCTGACGATTCGAGCGACGAGTCGTTCAGAGACCTGAACTCGTCGAGCGGCGCCGGCATCGACGAGATAGGGCACCTCGACTCCTGCCTCGGACAGCAGTCGGATGTCGGAGAGGTCGCCTCGTACGGTGGCTAGGACTTCCGCGGTGAGTGGAAGTCGGACCAGGGTTCCCGGCGACACTTCGTCGGGGACCGCGACACTCGCCTGTTGCTCGAGCAACTCGGTGAGAGTGCGCTGGGACGTCGCTCGACCCGGTATCAACGTAGCAACCAGAACGGTTGCCAGGAACAGCGCACGGCGGTGTCGTCGAGGGCTCCCGATGGGTGAGGCGAGGCCGTTCGGCCATTCGTTCGCAGTCATCGACTTGCCTCCTGCTCGGAGTCAGGAGCCGAGGACGGTGGCTCCGGTTCGGCTTGGTCGCCTCGGTCCGGGTTGCGGAACACGAACCGCTGATACAGCAGTGATACCAGGATCAGCGAGACCGACAAGCCGAGGAGGGAAAAGACCCGGTAGAGGTCGCTGAGCTCGCCCAGGTCGTAGAGGAAGACCTTGGCGATGGTCACGATCAGAACCACCAGACTGGTCCATCGAAGACCGCTGCTCTTGCGTGCGACGCCGACGCCCAGGAGAACCAGGGCGTAGATCGCCCAGGACAGGCTCAGCGTGAGATCCCGCGCAGGCTGTCGGTCGAAGGCGATCTCCAGGGTCGTCTGTGCCGAGAAGGCATCGAAGATGGTGAGGTTGATCCACCAGAAGCCCAAGACCACTGCCATCAGACCGTAGGCCGTGGCCAGGACCGGTCGCTCGAGCGAGCGATACCAGGACTCCCATGGCTTCGCGCGCTCCATCTCCTTCGGAAAGAGCGCTCGCGCACTCAGCAGCAGGGTGGCCGCTGGAACCAGGTACGTGTAGAGCAGCCAGTTGAGCACGGGCAGCCCGAACGGAGCCCCGACCGGGTGGTACAGGAAGACCGCCGGATTGAGGATCAGTCTGACGAACACGACGGCGTGCAGCAGCAACCCGAAGTACTTGAGTCCGGCGTGGTCGAGTCGTTGCCAGAGCAGCGTGACGAAGAGGCCGAGAACGGCCCAGCCGACGGTGACCCATTCGTGATCGAGCTGCATCGGAATCGCCAGCGCAATAAAGCCGAGCGCCACGGCGCTGAACCAGACGAGCTGAGTCAGTCGACGTTTGGGATCGTCACTGGGCTGCGACATGATCCAGCGCACTGCTGCAAGCGTCATGGCCCCCAGGAGGATCGGGAGGAGGCCGATGGCTCGATCACCAAATCCTTCGCGCCACTGGTCCCAGAGGAAGAGGAACCAGAGAGGCCCGGCCAGGGCGGCTGCTCGAAAGGCGGTGGCGCTGCTGAAGCGAGGCGCTGCCAAGGGCCAGTAGAGGAAAAGTGCCACACCGACGAGGCCGATCAGCAGGGCAGGTATCGGGGACGCGTTCGCAGCATCGGTCCACAGCAGGTGGCTGAGGGCAGTGGCGACGAGGACGGTCGTGTAGCCGATGCCGGTGGTTCCGGCAGTTGCCGCCAACACACCGACGAGCGCAAGGGCCAGCGTGTAGGTCAGGGCGTGCCACGGTGTCAGGTCGATGACTGATGGTCCCACCACCATTCCCATGAGGACCACGAAGACGTAGGCGATGGTGGCCAGCGGCCGGTAGGGTCGGTGCTCCAACGTGGACCGGGACCACGTGAGGTGCACGACTCCTGACGCCAGAGCGAGGGCTCCGATCACATAGGCACTAGGGTGCCCGGTTGCAGTTCCGTTGGTGCCCCAGAGGCCGCCGACGAAGAAGAACCCGCAGACGAGAGCGGTCCACAACTCGAGCAGGTTGAGCATCCAGGCAGGCATGTCCGGCTCGGCGTCGGTGCCGCGTCGTTCCTGAATCAGGCTCGCCTGTCGTAGCAGCAGACCGACAACGAGCACGAGTCCGGCGAGCAACAGCCACCAGGAGCTTGGTGCTCCCGACTGGGACACTCCCTGAGCAATCGACCACAGCGTCAGCCAGCCGCTCGACGCGATCGCCATGAACATCGCGGGTCGCAGCTCGATGTGGTTGCGCTCACGGCTCTTGTTGAGCTCGAAAAAGACGTGGAAGAGGGTTGCGAACACGACCAGCGCCAGGACCCCGGGCCAGCGGCTCGCATCGAAGTCGACACGCAGCCACCAGACCACGATGACCGCGAAGCTGGCCGCAGCAGCTCCGACTGCCAGAGCGCCGGTCTTGTGGACTCGGGAGAGATAGATCGCGCTGGCGCAGAGCAGCAGGAGCAGTCCGGCCAGAGTCGGAAACCAGTTCTCGAAATCGGCGTGAGCGGCGAAGTAGAAGGCGAAGACAAAAGGACTGGCGATCCCGCCGATCTCGGTGAGCACGCCCAGGCTCCCCTGAGGCTCGGTCGTTCGGCGCTGCAGGGCTCCGAGCGCCATGTAGAACAGCGCAAAGACGCCGAGGATGATCAGCCCGACGGCAATTCGCTCTTCCATCTGGCCGACGATCCAGAGCAGCTGGTAGAAGGCGGTTGCGCCGAGTCCTAGAACGCTCAGCAGTGGCCAGTCGCGCTTGCGGCCCACAAACGCCACTCCGGCGTTGAGCAACAACAGGTAGCCGAAGAGTCCTAGCGGCTGGTCGGAGTTGGCGGAGACCAGGAGCGGCGTGGCAAAGCCGCCGAGCAGTCCGAGGAGTGCGATCACCATCGAGCGATAGCGCATCGAGAGTGCGCCGCCCGCCACGGTGACCAGGGCCATGAGCGCAAACGCGGTCGGCGCGCCGATCAGCTCGTAGAGGTTGCGTGCGGCCCAGGTGGCTCCGTACAGCAAGACCACGCCGGCTCCCGCAAGCGCATTGGCGGTGGCTTCTACGTCTCGGCGACGCATCAGCTCACTCGCCACCAGGGCGACGATGCCTCCGAGCATGGTCAAAATCACACGCACACCAGGCGTGACGAGGCCGGCCTGGATGCCGACGCGTACCAGCAGGATTCCGGCGATCGCAAGGGCGATGGCACCCAGCACCGCAGCGCCGCGAACTCCGAGCCACTGCTCCCAGTTGATCGCAGCTCTCGGAGGCTTCGAGGGCGCATCTGGACCCTGTGGTCCTTCGTCGAGGACAGGGGGTGTGAAAGGCGGCTGAGGGGGTAGATCCGAATCCTCAGGTGCGTCGGCACTCACAGCCGGCCGATCGGGACTGCTCGGTAGAGGCGATGTTCCGATCGGAGCGTCGTCGGCGACGTCGACGACATCAGGAGGCGAGCCGGCGTCGAGCCCTGCTGCCACCGCCGGCTCGTCGTCGACCTCCGTGGGAGCGACTGGTGGTCCGGCGGCCGACTCGGAGGGAGCGGCGCCGGACGTTCTCAGGGTCGCGACATCGCCACGCAGCTGGGCCACCTCGAGCTCGAGGGCATCGAGTCGGCGACGCAGTTCCGGGCCGGGCAGCCGCCGCAGGATCGCGACGAACGCCCAGATGGCGGCGCCGACCGCGATGATGAAGCCAAAGAAGCAGCCAAGCTCGTTCATGTCTTCCTCCCTGCGCGCCCCGAACCGGACCGACAGTCGGTCGCGCCGATGGAATCGAGACCAGAAGGCGGGCAGAAAGTCACGTGGAAAAGGAGAGTCGAGGCAGTGAAAAGACAGTGAAAAGGCAGTGAAATCGTGGGAATTCGAGCGCGTGTTTGGGTGAACGCCTGGTGTTGCAGTCCGGGCGTCGCCCCGACCGGGACCCGCTGGATCCGCGCCGATGTGCTGGAGCTTGGGGGTAGTCAGCGTATCGCAGGGGTGGTCATCAAGAGACTCGGGACCAGGGGCTGAGCGTGTCGGCTACTCTTGCTCCCATGTCTCGATCCTCACTTACGTACTGCAGCTGTCGTAGCGGCCACGTCGAGGCTCGGCGGGGTGTTTTGACGACTGAAGTGTCTCCTTGGAAGGTGGGCTCAGCGCCGCGTTTCCGGTGGGCTCTTGCGGTTGCGGTGTTCTTCGCGGTGAGCACCTTTCAGATCGAGCTGGTTCACGCTCAACGTGTCCGGTCAGACGGAGCTCGGCTCAATCCCGCGCTCGACGTGGTGTCGTACCACTTTGCCTTGAGCTTTAGTGACGAGACCGACGAGTTGCTGGGCGAGGCGACGATCAGAGCCCGCCTGACAGCCGAGACCGACGGTCGTTTCGAGCTGGACCTGGTGAACCAGGATGGCGACGGTCGGGGAATGGAAGTGAGGTCGGTACGAGCAGTGGAGTCTTTGGAGGGAGCGGTTCGCGAGCGTGCACTGGACTTCTCGCATGCTGACGATCGACTCGCGGTCGACTGGGGATCGCGGCCGAAGGTCGAGGACATCATCACGGTGCTCGTGGCGTATCGCGGAGTTCCCCGTGACGGTTTGATCATCTCGAACAACCAACACGGTGACCGAGTCTTCTTCGGCGACAACTGGCCTGATCGAGCCAGGCACTGGCTGCCGACGGTGGACCATCCTGCCGACAAGGCCCACTGTGCTTTCGAGATCACGGCACCAAGTCACTACCAGGTCGTCGCCTGCGGCTTGCTGGACGAAGAGATCGACCTCGATGACGGCCGCAGGCGGACGACATATCGCAGTCAGGCGCCGATGGCGACGAAGGTCATGGTGGCAGGAGTAGCGCGGTTTGCCGTCGACCGCGTCGGGATGATCGACGGTGTGCCACTCGAAACCTGGGTCTTCCCCCAGCAGCAGGCCGACGGCTTCTTCGATTTCGCACGCGCAGAGCAGCCGCTGCGATTTTTCGCGTCTCGACTGGGCCCCTTCCCCTACTCGAAGTTGGCCAACGTACAGTCTCTGACTCGCTACGGTGGCCTCGAGAACGCCAGCAACATCTTCTACAGCCAGCGGTCGGTGCGCGGTGACGGAAGCAACGAGCGCCTGATCGCGCACGAGATCGCGCATCAGTGGTTCGGCGACTCCGTCACTGAGGCGGACTGGCACCACCTGTGGCTCAGCGAAGGGTTCGCCACCTACCTGACGTCTCTCTACGTGGAGCACACCTACGGGCGGGATCGTCTGACGAGCGCAATGCGAGCGACGCGCACCCGAGTGCTCGACTTTGCTCGTAGGAACCCGAGCTCGATGATCATCGACCGCACGATCACCGACCCGCGAAGGATGCTGTCGCCCAACACCTTTCAGCGCCCTGGCTGGTTCTTGCACATGTTGCGTCGGCGGATCGGCGACGAGGCCTTCTGGTCGGGCTTGAGGCTCTTCGCAGAGCGCTATGAACACAGCAACGCCTGGACGGCCGACTTCAAAGACGTCATGGAAGACGTAACGGACGAAGACCTCGACGGCTTTTTCGATCGTTGGCTCTCTTCTCCGCTGATTCCCAAGATCGAAGCCGATTGGGTGTGGCTCGGCGAGAGGCGCGCCGTAGAGGTGGAGATTCGGCAAGTGCAGGAAGAGACGTTGAGCCCTCTGTCGCTCGATCTCGGCTTCGAAGGTCTCGACGACGTGCTCCGTCATCGAGTCGAGCTCGAGCAGAAGAGCCAGACGTTCGTTCTCGAGGTTCCGAGTGAGCCAACTGGCATGGTCCTCGATCCCGATGTGTGGCTGCTGTTCGAGGACCTCGGGGTCAGCAGAAGAGCGCTGCCCTGATCCACGGCGCCTCCTCAGTCGGTGAGCTCGACACGCACTCGGCGAAAGCGCGGCGCCTTCGAGTCCGGCGAGACGAAGAGCCACTGCAGGAGGTCCCGGTAGAAGCCGAAGAGCGGTTCCTGAACCGCGATACGGTCGCGTAGCGACTCGCGCCGGCTCTTGAATTCCGAGTGGCTCTCCTGAGAGAGGCGTTCGCGCTCCCGGTAGAAGTTGCGCAAGGGCTGAATCTGGATCTCGAGCGCCACCCCCGACCACTCGGCCACGGTCTTGAGGGCTCGCCAGCCACTGGCTTTTGCCCGCTGCCTCACCAGGTAGTCCTTGGTCTCGAGGACCCTGAGTCTGCGTGAGAGCTCATCGGGTGTGACTCGCACCGCGTGCAGGTGCTCGTCATCGAAGACGGTCGACGTCAGATGCTCGTGGAGCTCGCGGGCGCTCTCCTGGCTGGTCGCCACGCACTTCACACCGAAGACGTCTTTGACGAAGCGGCTGAGGTGACGCAGCTGCTTGTCGCGGCGCACGAGAGTGTCGATCTCGAAGAGCTCGTCGGCGACCTTGTTCCAGAGCTCTTCTTCAGCCTTGATCCTGCTGATGATCTTGTGGAGTCCCCACCCATTGGGGCCCATCGCTTCGTATTCGACGAAGTTGGCGATGAGGTCGAGCTGCTCCCAATGTCCGGCCGTCTGAACTCGAAAGCGACTGAGGTGCTGATTGCCGAGATCGAGGTCGGTTTGTCGCAAGAGCTCGCGCCGGTTGACTGCCTGGTGAAGCGTGAATCGCTCGCCGGTGCTCGGCGACTGCCCGACGACGACACTCTCCATGCGAAAGGCGTCGTCTAGAAGGGTGCGTCCCAGCAGTTGGCAGAATCGATGAAGTCGTCGTTCGCCGGCGCGGATCATTCGAACGAAGGCGCGGCGTGCGTCTTCGAGCTCGGCCTTGGAGAAGACCAGTGTCAACGTTCCGGTCGTCGTGGATTGGAGTTGACGCCGGGTTTCGTCCAGGTAGCCGACCAAGGTCTCGAGCTTGGGTTCGCGCGTGACGATCCACAGCGGCGATGGACTCGAGTGGCTGCGATGGTGGCGAGACCTGGTGCTCATGATCGGAATCGACGTCGTATGCGTTCGACAGACAGGTCGCTTGCCGAGCAAGCGGGATGCCCGTCTGCTACAGCCGTTCGATAGGCCTGGATTGCCGGGAATCGAGGGACGCGCGGTGCGCGAACGCCGGCCAACGATGTGCCGTGACGGGTACCGGACCGACAATTATGTCGCGCCGGCTCGATAGAGAGGCGCGCTCGCGGTCAGGATCGAGTCAATTCACGTTCTGCCGCGACCCGATCGTAGATGTCGATCACCTGCCTCACGTACTCCCGCTTCTCTCGGTAGGTCGACGGGAAGAACGAGCGTTTGAAGCCGTAGATGATGACGTTGCGCACATCGGTGGGAGTCATGTCGAAAGCCTCGCAGGCGAGCGCGATCTCGTCGGTCACCGTGGTTCGCGACACGAGTCGATTGTCGGTACACAGCGATACCGAGAGCCGGTCCTTGATCATGCGACCAAACGGATGGTCTTCGACTCGACTGAGTGCCGGCATGGTCTGCAGGTTGGAGGTGATGCAGACCTCTAGAGTGATCCGGCGATCCGAGATGTACTGGGACAGCTGGTTGACGTAGCGTTCGGGGTCGTCGCTCTCAACGTGATCGGTGGCGTAGAGATGGGTTCCGTGGCCGATGCGATCGGCGTAGAGCATCGTGATCGCCTGAAAGATGGACTCGGGTCCATAAGCCTCTCCAGCGTGCACGGTCTTCTTGAGAAAGTTGCTGTGCGCGTAGCGGAAGGCTTCGATATGGTCGCTGGCGGGGTTCCCGGCTTCCGCTCCTGCGAGGTCGAAGCCGACGATCGGAAGCCCCAACGAGTCGCGGGCCGCGATTACCGAGCGCGCCAACGACAGCGACGCCACGCCGTGGATCTTGTCGTCGGGCCAGTAGTCGAGCACCTGCATGAGGCTGCGGTGATAGGGGCTGAAGCCCGGTGTGAAGAAGCGCATGGCGCACGTGATGATGCCGTAGCGGAAGGGCGGCACGACGCCACTGACGACAGCCTCCGTGCGCTCGTGCTCGCTGCGGGCTCGGGCCAAACCTCGGTCGACCGCAGTCAGCACGTCGGCAACGGTGAATCCCTCGCGAACGTGGAGCTGCGGCGCGAACCTGACTTCGATGTAGTAGACGTTCTCTGCGAGGCAGTCCTGAGCGAGCTCGTAGGCGGCGCGCTCGAGCGCTTCGGCGTCGGTCAGGACGGCGCAGGTGTATGCGAAGCCGTGCAGGTAGTCGGGAAGGTCTTTGTAACGTTCCTTGAAGACCAGCTCGAGGAGCCCCTCGGAAGTCTGGGACGGCAACTCGACGTTGCGCTCGCGTGCTAGCTCGATCAAGGTCTCGAGGCGCAGCGAGCCGTCGAGGTGCAGGTGGAGGTCGGTCTTGGGAAGCTCGCGAATGACCTCACGCGTGAGTCGTGGGTGTCGGCGAGATTCAGCAGCGTCGCCAGCGGCGTCGGGGGATCGGCTCTCTTCGGTACCTTCCATCTTCAGATTCTATCGCGTAGCGGGTGAGTGCGCTCAGCACGATGCCAGAGTCGACTTCGGCTTTGATACGGTCTGCAGCCCCTCTCGAGAACTGACCTTTGACGTCGAGCACCAGCCCGCGCAATCTAGCGACGCTGAGTCTCGACCACTCCCTCAGACCTTCGGCTCCTTGATCGGGCCGACTCAGGAGAACCTCATGAAGAACCTGTTCGACGTTTCTGGAAAGGTGGCTCTCGTCACGGGCGGGTCGCGCGGAATTGGCGAGATGATCGCCCACGGATACGTCGAAAACGGCGCCAAGGTCTACATCTCCTCGCGCAAAGCCGAGGCATGTGACGAGACGGCTGCGCGCCTGTGTGAGTTCGGCGAGTGCATTTCGCTGCCCAACGACCTGGCGAATCTGGAAGGTGTCGAGAAGCTCGTGGCGGAGCTGAGTGAGCGCGAAGAGAAGCTGGACATCCTGGTCAACAACGCGGGCGCTGCCTGGGGTGCGGCTCTCGAGGAGTACCCGGAAGACGGTTGGGACAAGGTGATGGACATCAACGTCAAAGGGCCTTTCTTCCTCACGGTCCGCCTGCTCCCTCTCCTGCGCCAGGCCGCGAGCGAGGCTGATCCGGCGCGGGTCATCAACATCGCTTCCATCGACGGCATGCACGTCAATCCCACCGAGCACTACCCGTACAGCGCGTCGAAGGCCGGCATGATCCATCTGACTCGAGCGTTGGCCAAACGCCTGGCTACGGACGACATCACGGTCAACTCGGTTTCTCCGGGACCCTTCGAGAGCAAGATGATGGAGTGGACGCTCAAACAGTTTGGCGAGCAGATCCGGTCGAGCAACCCGCGCAAGCGGATCGGCTCACCGGAAGACATGGCCGGAGTCTGTATCTATCTGGCGTCGCGTGCCGGTGCCTATGTCACCGGTGCAAACATCCCGGTCGACGGCGGTATCGTTGGTGTCAGTTGAGCCCCTGGAGCCGGCTGATCGACGACTACAACGGACGCGTCGAGCAGGTCAGTCCCTGGACCACGCCGGCGGCAACTGCATCCAAGAGAGGTGAGGTAGCGAACCAGCTTTCCAATTCCGCCCAACCACTCAGTTCGCCTGGTCCGAAGATGGGCCGTCAGCCTGAGTCCGTGATCTGGATTCCGAGAAGTCACTAAGAGGAGAGTCGACATGAGCGTCGCAGAGAACCCCTTCCTGTCCGGAAACTTCGCACCGGTTCACGACGAGGTGTTTGCGGACGAGCTGCGAGTCATCGGCAAGCTGCCCGAGGCTCTCCACGGCATGTTCCTTCGCACCGGTCCCAACCCGCAGTTCGAGCCCGGCGACAAGTACCACTGGTTCGACGGCGACGGCATGTTGCACGGCGTCCTGCTCGAAGGCGGCAAGGCGTCCTACCGAAACCGCTGGGTACGCACGGTGGGTTTCGGCCACGAGCGGGAAGCCGGTCGTAAGCTGTGGAGCGGATTCGGCGAAATGCCTCAGTTCGATGATCCACCCCACGGACTCCTCCGCAAGAACGTCGCCAATACGGCCCTGGTTCATCACGACGGCAGTCTGCTGGCCCTCTGGGAGGCAGGAGAACCGCACGAGATTTCGCTGCCGGATCTGGAAACGATTGGCCCACGCACCTGGGACGGTCAGCTCACCTGTCCGTTCACGGCCCATCCGAAGGTCGATCCCGAGACCGGCGAGATGATGTTTTTCGGCTACAACCCCATGGGCCCGGAGCATCTGCACTACGGGGTGGTGTCTGCCGACGGGCAGACCGTCCGGATCGTGCCGATCGAGATCCCGCGTGGCGTCATGATGCATGACTTCGCTATCACCGCGAACCACACCATCTTCCTCGACCTGCCGCTCGTGTTCGAGCCGATGCGCATCATGCAGGGCGAGCTTCCGTTCCACTTCAACGGAGAGCTTCCCTCCAGATACGGCATCGTTCCTCGTCATGGCGACAACAGCGACGTGCGCTGGTTCGAAGGACCGCCGTGCTACATGTTCCACACGCTGAACGCCTGGGACGACGGCGACGAGGTCGTCCTCCTGGGTTGCCGCACCGAGACCACTTCGATCGCCGCTCCGCCCGGACACTCGAGTCAGGACGGTGGTCACTCCCACGACGTCGTTCTCGCGCAGGAAGACGCAGAGCTCGGCCGAATGCACGAGTGGCGCTTCAACCTGGCCACGGGCGAGCTCAAAGAACGGCACATCGACGACGCGCCGACGGATTTCCCCAGACTACATGCCGGTCACATTGGTCGCTCGTCGAACTTCGGCTACGCGGCGCGCTTCTGTCCGACGCTGCCGGGAACGCCTCCCATCTTCGACGGAGTCGTCAAGTACGACTACGAGAAGGACTCGAGCGTGACGCATCAGTTCGGTGAAGGTCGATTTGCCGGAGAAGCCGTGTTCGCCCCGCACCCGGACGCTTCCGCCGAAGATCATGGCTGGGTGATCACGATCCTCCGAGACGAGCGCGAAGAGCAGTCGGAGCTGATCGTCGTCGATGCCCAGAACATGGACCAGGACCCGGTCGCCCGGGTGCTTCTCCCCCAGCGTGTCCCGTACGGTTTCCATGCCGAGTGGGTCGGAGGAGAGCAGTTCGCCTAGTAGACGTGGTCCTAGGCTCGATCCCGATCCGCCGGGTTGTCGTGGCTCGAGTTCTCGTCTTCTGGTTGCTCGAGGTCTGGATCCGGACGTGCTGCTGTCGCGCTCGGCCCGCCTGACGGGCGCGCCAGCGCCGTTCGGAGATGATCTCTGAGGACTTCGACCTTGAGAGGCAGATGCTGGCGGCTCGGGTAGAGCAGCCAGATCGCAGTTTCCCAGTCCGTGGCCGTGACCTGGAACTGTGGAAAGAGCACCTCGAGTGTGCCCGCGGCAACGTGGTGCTCGATGGTCCAGTCCGCGAGTAGAGCGACTCCGAGACCGTCGAGCGCCGCCTGCCGGAGGACCAGCGCGTCGTTGGAGGTCAGCGGCCCGCTCACGTCGACGGCCAGCGTGCCAGGTGTCTTGTGGGTTGCGGCGCCGGGCCAGCGCCGGAACTGCCAGCGCGAGCGAAATCCCGGAAACGAGAAGCAGAGACAGTCCGCCTGGCTCAGGTGTCGTGGCGCGGTGATCTGCGGATGGTGTGCGATCCAGGCAGGACTGGCGCAAACCGAGTAGGTCGTCGGGCGCAATCGCGTGCAGACCAGCGAGCTGTCGTCCAGTCTCGGTCCCAGCCGGATGGCGGCGTCGAGTCCTTCGCCCACGAGGTCGAGCCTTCTGTCCGACAGCTCGAGCTCCAGCTGAACGTCGGGGTGAGCCGACCTGAAGCTCCCGATGAGGGGTGCCAGAACCTCGACGCCGAACGCCACGGATGCGGTGACTCGAAGGGTTCCGCTGGCTCTCACGACCAGATCTCGCGCACGATCGCATGCCTCGTCCAACGCGTCGACGAGGGGATCGATGGCCCGAAAGTAGGCGAGTCCAGCTTCGGTGGGTGCCAGGCGTCTCGTGCTGCGCTCGAATAGCCGCACACCCAGCTCGCTCTCCAGTGACTTGATGGCGCGCGAGACCGAGGAGGGATCGATGGCGCGCTTGTCTGCCGCGGCCGTGAAGCTACCGAGCCGGACCACGTCTCGAAAGATGTCGAGGAGTTTGGTGTTCATTGGTGCGTTCTACGCATGAAACATGTTCCAGAGATTCTATTTATTGCGCCATCTCGGCTGCGGACAATGGCTCCGCAACCCGGCGATCCTCTGGACTCTCTCCGACTTTCCTTTTCCGTCTCTCTGTCTCACCCACTGTTCCTCTCTCTGAGAAGGCTCTGGCGATCGCTCCTAACCACCTCAAAGGAGACACTCATGAAAGACTCACAGATCAGCAGCCCGTCGAACTTGCACTCGAGTTCGTCCGGGCCCGAGGACTCGAAGACTGCGGACTCACCCTCGATCGCCTTTCTCGGTCTCGGCGCCATGGGGTCACGCATGGCTCGACGCCTCGTCGAGTCAGGTCACGACGTCGCGCTCTTCAATCGGACCCCGATGAGCCGAGCACCCTGGGGTCAGCCGCTCACGAAGGACGGTGGGGTGCGCCTGGCTGCCAGCCCGGCAAGTGCAGTCGAAGGCGCCCAGGTGGTCATCTCGATGGTTCGAGACGACGAGGCGTCCAGAGCGATCTGGCTCGACGAGCGGTCCGGAGCGGCCACGACCTTGCCGCCCGGCGCACTGGCGGTCGAGATGAGCACCGTCAGCCCATCATGGAGCTCCGAGCTGTCACGTCGACTCGAGTTCGGAGGAGCACGATTCGTCGAAGCGCCCGTCGTCGGTTCACTCCCACAGGCCGAGACCGGCCAACTCTTGATCATCGCTGCTGGACGCGAACACGCGGTGGACGATGCCAGACCTGTTCTCGAGAAGGTCGGTTCTAGAGTTCTGGAAGTCGGGTCGCCTCCTGCTGCGTCGAGCCTCAAGCTAGCGGTCAATGCTCTGTTCGCTGGTCAACTGGCCTTGCTCGGCGAGGTCCTGCGAGGTCTCCATGGGCTGGGTGTGGAGCGCGAGCGCTCTCTGGCGCTACTCGGCGAGACGCCCGTCTTGAGCGCTGCCGCTGCGGCAAACGGCCGATTGATGATCGACGGTTCAGAACCTCTCTTTCCAATCGACCTCGTAGTCAAGGACCTGGGCTACGCATACTCGATGGTGGACGCTGTCGGCGTCGAGGCAGGTTCTATCGAAGAGGCTGATGGCAGCTCGGAGGGGCGGCAGCAAGGATCCGTCTTGCGAGCCGTCTACGACGTCTTCGAAGAGGCGCGGTTGGCTGGTCTCGGTGGCGAGAACATCACTGCAATTGGTGGCTAGCCTTGCCTCACTCGCGAGACGGTGGCGTGTCGAGTCTGCGACCTGCTAGACCCCGGCGCTCACGATGCTGGGCGTGCGTATTGGCTGGCCAGTCAGAGGTAGACGTTCGAGTCGCCGACGAAACCGCAGGTGACGACGGCGACTGAGCTCGACCAGCGGGCGCCAGACTCTCGAGACGAGTCGATGTCGGATCAGGAGCTCCCAGAGCGGGTTGGACCGTTTGTAGAGGGTGCTCATGCCGAGGTAGGTCGGCACGGCGCGCCAGTCGGTCGGTCGGCGTCGCCAGATCGAGTCGAACGAAAACAGCCGGCGGTAACACCAGGCGTAGCCTTCGGCGAGCTGTTCGGGGGTCATGAGCTTGGGTTGGAAGACGACGTGCGCGGTGTCGTACAACTCCCAGTCCTCGTGTAGGAGTCGTCCCTCCGACTTCATTTGCCTGAAGAGGGGCGTTGCGGGGTAGGGAGTCAGGATGTGGAACGTCGCGCATTCCAACCGGTTGTCTTCGATCCACTGAACGGTTCTTTCGAAGACGTCAGGTCCGTCGTGGTCGAAGCCGAGGACAAAGCTCCCGTTCACCTGAATGCCGTTGTCGTGCAGGATGCGCACGCGCCTCGCGTAGTCGTCCGGTGAGGGAGTGCGCTTGCGGGCGTCGCGCAGGTTGCCGAGCTCGAGTGACTCGAAGCCCACGAAGACGCCAGTGCAGCCAGCGAGCGCCATCTCGCGGACGAGCGACGGGTCGTCGGTCACGTCGATCGTCACGGCTGCTGACCAGATCATCTCGAGAGGCCTGAGGGCTCGACTGAGCGCGCGCAGGTAGTGTGGTTTCGAGCCCAGGTTGTTGTCGATGAAGACGGAGTAGGGCTGGTCGTCGTTCTCGATCTCCGCGACGACCTGTTCGACATCGCGAAGCTGATAGGGCATGTGCATGCCGTCGGTTGCGAGATAGCAGAAGCCGCAACGGTTGTGGCAGCCGCGAGTCGCGATCACGCTGGTGGTCGTGAGGAAACTCTCGCGAGGAAGGAGATCTCTGCGAGGTGTCGGGTCGTCACGGTACGGCTTGCGATAGCCCGCCTGATAGACCGACGCCAAACGGCCACTTTCGGCATCGGCCAGTATCTGCGGCCACAGTTGCGCTCCTTCACCAATGGCGACGGCATCGGCATGCGGCGCTACCTCGTCCGGACACGATTGTGCGTGGAGGCCTCCCAGTACGACGAGAGCACCACGGTCTCGATACCAGCGCGCCAGCTCGTAGGCGCGTTTGGCAAAGGTCAGGTGCACCGTGATGCCGACGACGGCAGGAAACGGCGTACTGGGTGGTGGGCCCTGGAGCAGGTTCTCGTCCCAGTATTCGACCGTCCAGTTCGAGGGTGTCGCGCCTGCCACGCTCGTCAGAGCGAGACTCGGCGTGAGAACGTGCTTGCCGTAGCTCGCGTGCGGGTCTTTTGGATAGAAGGGATTGATGAGGAGCGCGTGGTGCGCTCGCGCGGGCTCTACCTGAAGCTGCCAGTCGAGCGCGGGGGCCACCCTGAGATCCTCGGGGACGTCACGCCAGCTCACCTCGGATCGGAGTCGCAAGCCACGGTGCACCATCATCGTGTCCTCGAGTGTGTGGCTGCCGTCGGTAGGACAGCGTGGTCCGTTCCTATCGGAGGGAGCCAGGCGGCGGTGGTCTGGTCCTTGCGTTCTCCAAGAGAGCTCGAAGGTGTCTCGACGATGCGTCCGAAGCGGCGGTCGCGCCCGGCGAAGTCGCCCACGATGCTCCGCAGCTCCGATGCGCTGAAGTCAGGCCACAGGGTGGCCGTGAAGAAGAGCTCGGCGTAGGCACTCTCCCACAAGAGAAAGTCGCTGAGACGTTGTTCTCCGCTCGTTCGAATGAGGACGTCGACGTCAGGCGACGCGACTCGACGTCTCGCCGTCGCGTTAGCCTCGAGGCGGCGTGCGATTTCGTAGCGAGCCGAGTAGTCGACCGCGAGGCGGAGCCGGAGTCGGTTCCCTCCGGCGGTGGCCGCCTCAGCTGTTTCGACGGCTTTCAGCAGCCTGGGCTCCAGGCGGTCTCGGCGGCCGATCACCTCGAGCTCGACCTTCGAGCTTCGGAGTTCCGGGAGCTCCTGCTGGAGATAACGCTCGAGCAGGCGCATGAGAGCGTCGACCTCGCGCCTGGGACGCTGCCAGTTGTCGCAGGAGAACGCGAAGAGCGTGAGCACATCGATACCGAGATCGGGAGCGGCGCGCACGATCTGGCGCACGGTCGCGGCACCGGCCTTGTGGCCAGCAACTCTCGGCAGGCCGCGTCGCTGAGCCCAGCGGCCGTTGCCGTCCATGATGATGGCGACATGTGTCGGATGATCTAGAGAGCGCAGAGAACTTTTCATTACAAAGTGAACCTCCGTGAAGAAGCCACCGCTCCCTTGGGAACGGTGAAGATGAACTGTGCGAGAGCGGCTACGTTCCTCGAGTCGCCTCGATCAGAGCTTCCATGTGATCGAGGTAACGTTCGAGCGCGCGACGCCCTTTAGCCGTGATGCGGTACTCGGTTCGCGGAACTCTTCCGTCGAAAGTCTTGGTGCACTTCACGTAGCCAGCATCTTCGAGCTTGCGTGCGTGAACACTCAGGTTGCCGTCGCTCGTCTCGAGAAGCGCTTTGAGCTCGGAGAAGCTCATGACGTCATTGACCGACAGAGCGCTCATGATGCCGAGCCGGACTCTCTCGTAGACGAGACGGTCGAAGTCTCGAGCCGCGTTGTCGGAGAGATAGCCGGCCAGGCCGCGCAGCCTCTTCTCCGAGCTCTCGACCTGCTCTTGCGGCTTGCCCGGGGCTTCGTCGGAGCGTGTTGTCGCCTTGGCGCGAGACATCCGTTCAACCGCCGTATCGAGTCATGATGAGCCAACCGAACACGAGATGAAGGCCACCAAATCCAAGACCCAGCGCGACGGTGGCTGTAGGAACACCTGACGCACCGACGGTGGCGTCGCCGAGGAGAAGGCTCGCCGTGCCGAGAATCATGAATACCAGCCCCATCGTCGGTACAACTCGAACCGAATGAGTACCAGCGCCCGCAACCGCGACACCGTACAAAAGAAGCCATGACCCCGGGATGAGGTCGATGGCGCCTGCTCGCCACAAGGCCACGCTGAGAACGGCACCAGCGGCGATGGCTGGTGTCAGCGCAAGGAAGAAGCGTCGGCTGACCGCACGATCGAAGCTGAGACCCTGCTTTCTGGACTTGACGATGGACCCTGCCAAACCGAGCACCGACCCGAGGACTGCGGTGGCGAGCCATGACCACCACCAGCGCTCCGAGCCCGGGGAACCACCCAGGGTGGCGGCAGCGACAGCGATCCCTCCCATGATCATGCCGGCCACGCCGGACACCGAGGTAAAGGCGCGAGCAGACTCCATCGTGCTGCGGATGTAGCGCAGATTGTCTGCCGCGCGGTCATGGAGCGCGACGGCGGGTCTGGTCTCGGAGTCGAGCGCTTGAGGCCTCATGACTGCTCAGAGTAGTCGGCGATTTCGTCTACGTCAAGTACTTTGCGATACAAACCAGAACACAGTGACCCCGGCTACAGATGGATCGAGGGACTGAAGCCAGCCGATGGCCGCGGCCGGCGACCGTTCCTCGTCCGACTCGGAGCCGTCTAGCCGGCTGGCTCGAGTACCGCCTGATAGGTCAGGCGACGGCTCAGCGAGCGTACGTCCGGCCTGCCGTTGCCGAATTGCTGGATCATGCCGACGAAGACGAGGTCTTCTTTGGGATCGATCCAGAACCACGTGCCAGCCGCTCCGCCCCAGTAGTACTCACCCTCGGAAACGCCGTCGGCCTCGACTGGATCGAGAACGACCGCGAAGTCGAGTCCAAAGCCGGTCCCGGGCGACATCGTTCCGACCTCTGGCGGTAGCCAGTTGCGGTGCATCAACTCGACGGTCAGCGGAGACAGGATCCTGACTCCGTCGAGCTCGCCGCCGTTGAGGAGCATCTGGCTGAAGCGCATGTAGTCCATGGTCGTCGAAACCAGGCCTCCACCGCCGGAGAAGAACTTGGCTGGTTCGAGATAGCTGCGTGACCCGCCGAATCCTTCCTGCGCGAACAGCGAGCCGTCCTCGGCGTAGGCGTAGACCTCGGCAAAACGATCAGCCTTCTCGGCTGGGACGTGAAACCCGGTGTCGACCATCTCGAGCGGATCGAAGATTCGCTCTTGGAGGAACTGGTCGAACGGTTGCCCGGAAAGCACCTCGACCAGATAACCCTGCACATCGACGGCGACGCTGTAGTGCCAACGTGAGCCGGGCTGATGGCGAAGCGGAATCTTGGCCAGCTTGTCGATCATGTCCTTGAGCGTGGAGTTGGGATCGAGCACGCCGGCTTCGGTGTACATGGTGTCCACCTGCGAGCGCGAGAACAGACCGTAAGAAAGACCCGCGGTGTGGCTCATGAGCTCACGAATTGTCATCGGGTGATCCGCGGGCTCCGTGATCGGTCCGTCAGGGCCTTCGCCAGTCGCGACCTCGAGTCCCTTGAACTCGGGGATGAACTTCTCTACCGGGTCGGAGATCCGGAACTTGCCTTCCTCGTACAGCATCATCAACGCCACGCCGGTGATGGGCTTGGTCATCGAGTAGATCCTGAAGATCGTGTCCTCAGCCATGGGCTTTTCGGCTTCGATGTTCTGATGGCCGAAGGTTCCGAAATGCGCGACCTTTCCGTGTCGCGAGATCATGGTCGTGATTCCGGCGAGGTGCCCGTCGTCCACGAGTCCCTGCATGGCCGCAGAGAGTCGCTCGAGTCGCTCGCTCGAGAGACCGACGTCTTCCGGAGCAACCTGTGCGAGATCCCGCGGAGAACTCTGGCCGACATCGGCCCGAGAGGGCACGTCGCAGGCGATGCTCGACAGCGCGGCGGCGCTCAGTAGGAGCGCGATGAGCACGCTGGAGAGAAGGGAGCGGCGAGAAGAGCGGAACGTCATGGAGAAACCTCCTGGTCAGGACGTTCAGCGAACCGGCCGAAGCGCGGGGGTCGCGGAACGACGAATCCGTCTGGGATGGCGGGGCGGTAACCACTGATCGTACCCCACGCGAATCGCCGACCGACGCAAACGCTCGCAGGGTCATGGCCAAGCTGGCTCAGCAAATCTCCAGGACCGATTTGCCAACAGCCTTTCGATCCATGATCTCGCGCATGAGTGTCGCGCCTTGCGCCAGGGGCCGGGGCTCCTGCACGAGAGGGTCGATGACACCGTCGGCACACCACTCGAAGAGTTGTGCGGCCGCGGATTTCAGGAGATCGGGCCTGAACCGTCGGTAGTACATGAGGACAAAACCGACGGCCGACCGGTTCTTGACGAGCAGGTGGTTGAGCGGCACTCGCGGTATCGACTCGGGGCCGCTGCCACCGGCGAAGCCGATGCTGAGGTAGCGGCCGTTCCAACCCAAAGACCTGAACAGCGGTTGATAGAGGGGGCCGGCCACAGGATCGAACACCACGTCGGTTCCGTCTTCCCCAGTCGCATCGCGGAGACTGTCGAGCAGCTGCTCCGGCTCGGCTGCAAACGTCAGGTCCGCGCCGCGGCGCTCGGCCACGTTGCGCTTGGCTTGCGTGCTGGCCACCGCCAACACACGGGCGCCGAGCGCCTTGCCGATCTCGACCGCAGCGAGACCAACTCCGCCGGCCGCACCTGACACCGCGAGGACCTCGCGCTTCGTGAGTCGTGCGCCCTGCACCAGGGCCAGGTAGGACGTCAGGTAAACCGAGAGCATGCCGGCAGCGATGGCCGGCTGCACCGAGTCGGGCAGGGGGAACACCTCACGAGTCTTGGCCTTGGCGAACTCGGCGTGACCTCCGTCGTAGACCAGCGCGGCCACCGAGTCTCCGACGGCCACGTCCTCGACGTCGCCTCCGATCGAGGTGACGCGCCCTGCGACCTCCATTCCGGCGGCAAACGGAACGGGATGTTTGTTCTGATGGAGATTGCGAATCATCAGCGTGTCGACGAACGAGACGCCGGCATGTGACACCGCAATGACGACCTCACCGCGATCGGGTACGGGTTCGGGGAGTGAACCGACCGCGAGGGACTCGGGTGGTCCGTACTCACTGCAGACGAGGGCTCTCATCCCAGGCTGCCCCGACCTCTACTGAGAGCCGGCGACGAGATCCCGAAGCTCTCGCTTGAGGATCTTGCCGTTGCCGCTCTTGGGCAGGTCGTCCAGGAACACGACCTTCGACGGAACCTTGAATTTGGTCACCGCGCTGGCTGCCTGCGCTCTGATGTCTCCCTGATCCGCCTGCTGGCCCGCGCGCAGCACGACCGCTGCACAAACGTCCTCGCCGTACGTATCGTGAGGGACTCCGAATACCGCCACCTCGGCGACGGCGGGGTGGCCAAAAATCGCCTCCTCGATCTCGCGCGGAGAGATGTTCTCGCCACCTTTGATAACGAGATCTTTCATTCGGTCCGTAATGTAGACGTAACCCTCGGAATCCATGTAGCCGACGTCTCCAGAGTGCAGCCAGCCTCCGCGCAGCGTCTCGGTCGTTGCGTCCGGCTTGTTCCAGTAGCCGGCCATGACGTTCGGACCCTTGATGCAGATCTCCCCCCATTCACCTCGCGCTACCTCCACGTCCTCAGAATCGCGGATCGAGATCTCGACGTCGGGAATGGCCCTGCCCACCGAGCCGACGCGGTACGGATCACCGTCCTCGTAGCCAGTTGCCGACGGCGCGCACTCCGACATGCCGTAGCCCTCTTTCACCTCGCAGTCGAACTCGCGCTCGAACTGGACGCGCACCTCGTTCGCCAGGGCCGCGCCTCCAGAGCCCACTCGCTTGAGTGCAGACAGGTCGAACTTGCCGCGGTCGGGGTAGTTCAACATGTAGGTGAGCATCGTCGGAACGACCGAGAACGACTCGATCTCGTACTTCTCCAGGTTGCGGAACACTCCCTCGATCTCAAAGAAGGGCATGAGCACTCCGACGCTTCCGAAGCGGTAACCGAGGTTCATGATCAGCACGCCGTAAGAGTGACTCAACGGCAGGACGTGAAGGCCCCGCTCGAACGGGCCCGCTGCTCTCTCCATCTTGCCGATGGAATCGGCGTTACTCATCATGTTGCGGTGGGTCAGCATGACCCCTTTCGGGTTGCCGGTCGTGCCTGACGTGTAGAGGAGTAGCGCAAGATCGTCGTCGGATCGGTTCTCCAGGTGATCGATGTCGAGCGCTCCGCGGGCAGCCGCTACGTCTCCGCTGATGTCGATCGCTGACGGCGCGTCACTGGCCCCGATCGTCAGCAGCTGCTCACAAGACGCTATGCCGTCACGCGCTTCGGCAACCCTCGGTGCGAGCTCGGGTGTGGTGATGACCGTCCCGGCTGCAGAGTCCTCGAGCATGTAGCGGACTTCCGGTGCGCCCAGCTGAGGGGTCACCGGGATGATGACGGCCCCGAGCTTCCAGATCGCCTGAAAGGCGCCGGTGACCTCGGGAGAGTTGGGCATCATGACGACCACCTTGTCGTCCACCCCAGTCCCGCGATCTCGCAAGACGGCAGCCAAGTCGGCAGCCCACTCGAGACGCTGCTTGTTCGTGAACGAGTGATCGAAGTAGTGGAGGGAGGTGTACTCGCCGTACTCCTCGAGGTTCTCCAGCGAAAGTCGGCCGACGTTCATGGTCGTTCCTCCTTCGCGAGGGCGACCGCCATCGCGAGTCGTGTCCGGGACGCTTGAATGGGCGGGCAATCTAGCAGAGTGATGCTGCGGTGACGACGCGCTCAGGAGCCAGTCTCGAGCGGAGGGTTCCAGCTCGCGACCCAACGTCCTCGGCCGACGCCTTGCGACCAACAGCCGCCACTTGCTGTGCGTTCCAGGAAACTCCATTGGCCGGTTGCGCGAGTTGCTGACTCGAACTCTCCTTCGAACGCGAATCGAAATTGAGGCTCAGGGTCCTCGTCCTGGCCGCGTGGCGGCCAGCTGCCGCTGACCGGTGGGTCGTACCTGGTCGACACCGATCCACTGAGATGACGCTCGGGCCAGGACCAGATTCCGTCAGCCCGTAGGAGGAGAGCGCCGCCGTAGCGACCCGAGAACGATCCGGCTCCGCCGGAGCGATTGGTCAAGAGATCGTAGTAGCCGTCCGAGAGGAACAGGACGTCGTAAGTGAAGCGACTGTTCTCCAGCTCGATGTGTGAGCGTTCCGGGCCCTCGCGGGGTGCGATCTTCGGGGTCAACTCCAGCATCCCCTGCCGACAGAGAACTCCCGGGCCGCCGGATTGGACCCGGGCGCGACCGGTGATCTCGGTGAGCTGCCAGGTGCCCAATGGCGGTTCGCTCGGCGGGAGAGGGACGTCGGGCTCGCTGCACGCAGACGCAACGAGAACGCAGCACGTCAGGATCGTCCACAGCGTCCTGGTGATTTCCGCCAGCGGGCGGCTTTGCCAGCCGCGTGCACGCCGAACCGTGCCCACGCTTCTTGAATCTGACGCCGGCACCTGCGTCAGCCGCGCCCCGCGTGACCCAGCCAATCGTCGACCAGTCGCCGGGCGATCGACATGGGCGGTGGCAGACGAAGCTCGCGCATCGCCTTGGCCTGGAGCAGCTCGTCGCGTGTGAACCAGTGGGCTTCGTCCAGCTCGCCGGGATTCACGTTGACCGGGGCATAGGTCGCGCGAGCCCAGAAACCGAGCATGATCGAGAGCGGGAAGGGCCAGGGCTGTGACGAGTGATACTCCGCCTCGAGCACTCTGACGCCGGCCTCTTCTTCGACCTCCCGAGCCACCGCCATCTCCAAGCTCTCCCCGGGCTCTACGAACCCCGCCAGCGTCGACATGACCCCGGCTGGCCAGGAGGCCTGGCGTCCGAGGAGGCAGCGATCTTCTCCGTCGTGAACCAACATGATGACTGCGGGGTCTGTTCGCGGGAAACCTTGATGAGAGCACTCGGGGTTCGTGCAGTGCCGGACATGTCCACCCTGGTCTCGCCGAGTCCGAGAGCCGCACCGTCCGCAGTATCGATGATTGTGGTGCCAGGTGGCGAGGGCCCGAGCGTAGGCCATGAGGTTGGCGTCCTCGGACGGCAAGATCGCACCCACTTGACGGAGATCCGAGAACTCGCCGCGAACCGTTGCCACGAGATCCGTCGGATCGTCCATGTGTGACACGTCCAGAGCAAAGGTCGGCGTCTCGTGCTGCACTCCGAGGAACAGCAGACGCTCGAGTGCGTGATCGACGACTTCGTCGAGAAGCTCGCCGAGAGCGTGTGGAGTCACGAATGCGGCCCGGGGCTCCTCGGTGAGAACGAGGCTCTTCGAACGCCACACGAGGTGGACCCGAGCCTCCGGGTGCGCGAGTGCCCCGCGCAGCTCGTCTGCGCTCTGGCGGAGCAGGTGCGCGCGGTCGAGAGGATTTTCGTGAAGAGAGGCTGCAGCAAAGACGTTGGGAGGACGCATTCCCATGGCACGCTCCTTGTCGGTCGGCTCGAGCGAGGCGTCGAGTCCTGACGTGGAGTCGCGATGCTATCGAGAGTCGCTCGAGTCGAGCTCGACGCAACCGTCGGGCGCGGTCTTCAGTCCTGCTTGAGGGCGCGCACGGGATCCACAGCGGTGGCT
>JANQPS010000954.1 GCA_028285365.1 Thermoanaerobaculia bacterium
GCCGCGTTCGTGCGCGACATCTGGCCGGACCACTTCGAAGGTCCTGCCCCGGAAGAGGACGTGGCCGCCATCAAAACTGCTTTCGACCGCATCGCGAGCGATACCGCCGAGAGTGGCGAGGCTTTTGTTGCGGAGTATCGGGACATGGTGGGCGAAGTCATCGAGTTCGTGCGTCAGAACGACGTCGTCGAGATCCCGGAGCCCCTTCCGATCGTCACGGATCGGTCGCCAGCCTTCTTTTCGGGTCAGGCAGTTGGTGGCGTTTATCCGGCCGGTCCGTATTCTCCGGAAGGGGCAACCCTCTTCTATTTGCCGACTCCGCCGCCCGAGCTCGACGAACAGCAGGTCGCGGCCTTCTACCGCGACTTCAATCACCACTTCAACGTGATGATCATTCCTCACGAGGTGGTGCCGGGTCACATGCTTCAGCTCGCCTGGGCAGCGCGGCATCCGCGCAAGGTGCGGGCCCTTTTCGGGGACGGGGTCTACACCGAAGGCTGGGGAACGTTTTCTGAGCGACTGATGCTCGATCTGGGGTGGGGGGACGATCTCGCGCGCGTGGCTCATCTCAAGAAGCAGCTCGAGAACATTGCCCGGACCATCGTCGACATCCGGGTTCACACAACCCAGGTCACTCGCGACGAAATCGTCCGCTATGTGCAAGAGGAAGCTCTGCAGGAGGAGCGTTTTGCCACGAACATGTGGCGACGCGCCATGACCACTTCGCCGCAGATCACCAGCTACTGGATGGGTTACGAGCAAGTCATGGGTCTGTACGAGGAGGTCCGCGCTCACCGTGGAGACGCCTTCGTCCTGCGCGACTTCATGGACGGAATGATGGAGTTGGGTCCTGTGCCGGTGGCGCGCTACAAAGAGCTGATGCTCGATGGCTAGGCCAGGCCTCGCGAGGCGTTTCCGTACGCTCGTACTGACCAGTCGTCTCGTTGTCCTCAGTCTCGTTTTCCTCTGGTCGTGTTCTCCGGAGACGGACGGGGCCGGTAGCGCGAGTGAGTCTCACGAAGCAGCAGGCTTCGTCGTGGTGGGCGCGATCGTTCACGACGGCACCGGAGGTGAGGGGCGCGCAGTCCAGGTGCGAGTGCGTGACGGGGTGGTGGCCGAGATCGGGGATCTCGAGCCTCGAGCGGACGATTTGATCGTCGACGCCGATGGACTGGTTCTCGCTCCAGGCTTCATCGACAGCCACAGTCACCATGATTGGGGTCTCATCGAAGAGCCGAGCGCACTGGCGGCGGTCAGCCAGGGGATCACCACGATCGTGGTCGGTCAGGACGGCGGCTCACCAGGACCATTGGCGGACTTCTTCTCGCGCCTCGAATCCTCCCCGGCCGCGGTCAACGTCGCCTCGTTCTCCGGTCACAACAGGCTACGCGCGCAGGTCATGAGGGACGACTTCGCCAGGCCCGCGACCGAAGCCGAGATCGACCAGATGATCGAGTTGCTGGATGCCGACCTCGAAGCTGGTGCGCTTGGTCTATCGACAGGGCTCGAGTACGACCCCGGCATCCATTCGGAGACGTCCGAGGTCATCGCTCTCGCTCGTGTGGCCAAGGCTGCCGGGGGACGCTACATCTCCCACATGCGGTCAGAAGACCGGGCGCTGTTCGAGGCCGTGGATGAGTTGATCGAGATCGGTCGGAGCACGGGAATCCCGGTTCAGGCGACTCACCTCAAGCTGGCGATGACCAGTCTCCACGGGCGCGGTGCCGAGCTCATCGAGAAGCTCGAGGCAGCACGACAAGAGGGCATCGACGTCACGGCAGACGTCTACCCCTACACCTATTGGCAGTCGACGATTCGCGTGCTGTTCCCGGATCGCAACTTCTCGGACGAGGTCGCGGCTCGGTTTGCGGTCGAGGAGCTGGCCGCTCCGGCGGACATCATCATCAGCGACTTCGAGGCCAGGCCAGAGTATGCGGGGCGATCCCTCGAGGACATCGCGAGCGAGCGTGGTGAGACTCCGGCCCGCACCCTGCTCGAGTTGATTGCGATCGACGACGCCGCGCGAGCGCGCGGTGAGACTCCGCGGGAAGCCATCATCGCGACGTCCATGGCGGAGGAGGACATCGACGCGATCCTCGACTGGCCGCACGTCAGTCTGTGTACCGACGGCGGCCTGCGCGGTGCTCATCCTCGAGGTTT
>JANQPS010000967.1 GCA_028285365.1 Thermoanaerobaculia bacterium
CACGAAGACGACGGGCTCGATCACGGAGCGACGGGCGTAGATTCCAGAGGTCGGTGACCCGGGTTCGAGAAACGCAACCTGGAGCCTGAGACCTGGCCAGTGGAGTGCCGCGGTGAAGAATGAGGTTGTTGAATGTACGGTCTGGCTCGAAAAGAAGCTCTGCCCGTCGTTCACGCTCAAACCAACCTCGAGGCCAGATCCATCCTGAGCTCGCCACCCGACGGCCACCATGCCGGCGTGAGCCGCGATTCCCGACAGCCCGCTGGTCGCAGCAACGTCAAGGGGTTGCCCGAAACTTGCTCCGCCGTCATCGCTGACACGAAGTTTCACGTCGGAGCCCAGCTGATACACAGCGTAGATCCGGTCTGCTGACTCGGCCATGGAGAGTAGCGAGCTGGCGGCGTCGAACGTCACAGGGGTTCCGAAGCTGCCCCCAGAGTTAGTGCTGCGTACGACTCCGGCTATGGGCGGACTGGAGCCAGCAATCACGTTGGAGAAACCGACGTAGACGATGGACCCCTTCGTCAGCAGGTTGATGGTCCGGGCGTCTTGTGCGACGACGTCGACCGGGTCGCTCCACGAGCCCTCCGAGCCACTACTCGACCTCATCACTACTCGAGGATTCGACGGCTCCAACCAGGCCACGTGGAGGTGGTCTTCAGACGCGGCCAGAGTCGGAGCGTTGAAGAGAGGCCACTCGTCATGAACGACCACCGGCGCCTGGAACGTGGAGCCTCCGTCGTCACTGCGACGCATCATGATGTAGCTGATCGAGTCCCGGAACTCTCCCCAGACGACGAAGACCTCGTTCCCCCGCACCGCGACTTCCGGGTCCGCAACCACGGTGATTTCCGAAACGCCCGTCGTACGCAGCGGTGTTGGCGCCTCGTAGGTCTCACCGAAGTCCTGACTTCGAGCAACGTAGAGAGTCGAGCTGCCCCCGGATACGGATTCGATCCAAACGACGTAGCTGGAGTTGCCGTGGGCAGCAAATTCCAGTCCACCGAGACCGTTGCTGTTCTCCCTGATCGTGACCAGCGGGTCGAAGTCGAGGGCGCCTGTTTGCGAAGGCAAGAGCAGGCTGGCTAACAGCAGCACCGACCAGACGCAAAGCCACGCTTCTCGCGAAGACGATCGGGCGTCGCCTGTGTGGGCTGCGACTCGGGAGCCGAACGCTTGACACGTGAGGTCCATTCTTCACCTCCGCTGAATGGTTGCTCGTGGCGGTCTCGAGAACTCATTCGCAGAATGGAGAGTGAATCCCTCAGAGTTTCTGTGCTGCTATTCGGTAGGTCCTTTGAAGGTCAAGTTGCTGTGCGTTTCTGCTTCATTGGGTTCCGGCGCCTACGACGTGTTTGAGTCCCCTCGAAGGGACCTCGAGAAGGTCGTCTCGAGCTGCGCATCGCGATACCACCGTTGCGACCTGCGAAACCTCTCCCGTTGGGTGGGAACGCCGTTGGGAGTCGGAGATCGGATCCGGGAGTGCCGGAGCGGCGCGGTCTCCTAATACAGCGCTGCCGGCTCCCTTGACGGGGAAGCGTGCTAGTGAGACCAAGACCGTGTGACGAGGCGCCAAAAAAGGACGGCGCCCTTACCGCGACGCTCGATCGGGAGCGGACTGCTTCGTAGCCGACCGACGCCATCGCAGACCTCTGCAGAAACGCGTCGACGATGGGCTCGGGCATCTGGTCGAGCCAGGGTTTGACGTCAAACCCGTTATTGCCCGCCGCGTTCAGCTTCGTGGCAAACACGTGCTCGTCCCAGCGAGGGCCGAGAGTCTGTGCCATTGCGGCCACGAGCTCGGCGTTTCTTCGCAGCCGGTACTTCTGGTGGTAATCCTCGGCTGGCCAGAACAGAGCCTCGTCACTTCCGGGCTCTGCCAGGGGCACTCCGGTGTCCTCCACCAGCACTCGAATCTCGTCCGCCTGCTGCTCGGAGATCGGGAAGATCTCAGAGCGATACTGACCGGACCTCGAGCCTCGGCCGGCAGCGTGCTGAAGGTAGAGGAGCAGTATGTCCTCGAGTGAAACGACTTCCGGGTCGAAGACCACCCTCACGGTCTCGGCGTGGTCGCCGATGTCGTGGTAGGTCGGGTAGCGCTGCGGACCACCTGCGTAGCCAACCCGAGTCTGTAGGACCCCGTGCAAGCTCCCGAACTGGGGGTCCGGTCCCCAGAATCAGCCAAGGGCAAAGCTGATGTGTTCGAGGGTGCCTGTTCTCAGAGCATCTTCGATCGCTTCGATGGTACGGATCATCACTGTCTCCATGTCGTGCCTCGTCGCTCCGTTCTCGGAGCGTGATTTGGTGTCTCGGTTTGGTCGTCGACGAGGCCAAGCTCGAGTTGGTGGTCAAGTTGACCGAAGTCTTCGGCGAGACCTGCACCAACCCACTGGTCACGCCGCCCCAGCCAGTCTAGGACACGGCTGCGTTCAGGGCCTCCCCTGGCTTCGCCCCGGGCGTGGTTAGCCGCTGAGCTAGTCCCTTTTGCTTGTTGAGGCCGGTGGATCGGCCCGCAGTGAGGATCCGCGATCTAAAGACTTGGTCCGGCGCATGCGCTCGAGTCTGACCGTAGCGAGCGAAACGCTCGTCTATACTTAGATCAACTACCTGACAAACAGATTGGAGCCGGTGGCGCGTCGACTGCGCTACCGATGGGCGAGTGGTTACGAGGTCTCGTGGGGGGCACCATCGTGAAGGCTTTGGTCGCTGGAGTCTTGTGGCTCGGCTGGGTGTTCTCGCTGTATCGAGTGGCTTCTGTTTGTTGGCAGTCGAGCTTGCGCTCAGCGTTCGATGGCTACCGGAGCGACCTTGCGATCGGATCCCGGCGTGGCGACAAGAGCAATGCCTGGCCGCTCTCCGAGCCGGTGAGCCTTTCGATGTTCGTGTGGCCGGAGAGGTCATCAGGGACCTGGAGACGCATTACGGCGAGAGGGTTTGGCCAAGCACGCAGCTGACTGACCTCGTTCGCAACGGAGCTCTGCTGGGAGGGAAAGTGATGCCACTTGCTGGCAGCATGTCCGATTCGCAGACGCTGTACTGCAACGAGTCAGGCCAGTGGATCGACTATCGCAGTGATGAGCACGGCTTCAGAAATCCGTCAGGTAGTCATGGAGCCCGGTCGAAGGTCGTGCTCCTGGGAGACTCGTTCGCTCAGGGTTATTGCGTTCCTCGAGGGGACACTGTTGCAGATAGCTTGAGAAGCGGCGGCTGGCCGGTGCTGAATCTCGGCAACGATGACAACGGGCCTTTGGTGAGTCTCGCGGCGTTGAAGGAGTATGGCCTGGACTACCGGGAGCCAAGGGTTGTCGTGTGGATGCACTATGAAGGAAACGACTTTGTCGACTTGTCTTGGGAGTACGGAATAGAGCGTCTGCGGTCGTATCTCGGAGAGGGTGGGCTCCAGCATCTGCGGTCGAAGCAATCGGCGATAGATGAGCTGTTTGCAGAGTACTGGGAGTCGAGAAACGAATCGGAGGCGCTGTCGACGTATGAGAGAGTCCGCTCCGTTCTCCGCTGGGCTGTAGACCGCGCGAAACTCACCGCGGTGAGGACGAGATTGAGACGGCTCCGACCTAGAGGCGAGGCTACGCTCGACTATCCCAAGGCGCAGTTCGAGGAAGTGATGGATGAGTTGCTACGAGTTACGCGGGCGCCCGACCTCCATCTCCTGTTTGTCTACCTTCCGGAGTTCTCCAGGCTTTCCGAGCTGGACTTCACCGACCACCGAGAACAGGTTCTGAGATCTCTTGCCGAGCGGAACGTCGACGTGCTGGATGTGACCTCGCTGTTCGAGGCACTGCCCGACCCGTTGAGCGTATTTCCTCATCGAACGAATGGGCATTACAACGCCGAGGGCTATCGCGCGATCGCGCAGGCCGTTGAAGTCGAGCTGGAGAGGCTTCTAGGTGCTGAACCCGAGAGGACCATCGACTGAGGTGGGGATGGTTGTCGGACAGCCGACTTGTGCCACGCCCTGGCGCGGGTCAAGGGAATGTTGGACAGGGATGTCATCGAGTCTGTGCGATGAGCGCGAGTCTGCCCGACGCGCTCACACTACGTGGCCGAGAGGCAACACGATCTGCACCTCGACGCCCCCTTCTGCGAGGTTGTCCGCACTGATCGAACCTCCGTGCACGAGCACCGCACGATGCGCGATGGCTAGCCCCAATCCGGATCCGCTCGACTGTCCGCCTCTTGCGAATGGCTCGAACAGAGATGCGAGCTGCGTCTCTTCTATGCCCTCGCCGTAATCTCGCACTCGGAGCAGGACCGAGCCTTCTCTTTCTGTCGACGGATGGTCGACTGCCGGGGTTCCTGTTCGTGACGGAGAACGCGTCTCGAGCACGATGTCGATGCGTCTTGCCGCACCGGCGTGCTGCAGGGCATTGCGTACCACGTTCTCGATCGCTCGATGCAGCAGCTCGGCGTTACCGTTCATGACGAGCTCTCCGAGCTCTGGGATCCGCAGATCTACCTCGATCCCAACCGCCTCGGCCTCGAAGGCGACGGCATCCCGTATGACGCGCAGGAGCTCGAGCAGGTCGAAGTAGTCATCGAGTGCAACTTCGCCGTCGCCTTCCAGTCGCGCGAGAGTGAGCAGCTCGCCCATCAACCGATCGAGCCGCTTGCAATCCCGTTCGATTCGATCGAGCGCTTCCCCGAGACGCTCGGGGCGACGACGGGCGAGCTCCGTGGCGACGCTCAGGCGCGCGAGTGGTGAACGGACCTCGTGTGATACGTCGTGGAGGAGCTGCCGCTGTGAGCGCATCGAGCGTGACAGCCGGAGCGCCATGTCTTCGAAGTGACGGCCGAGATCACCGATCTCGTCTCGTCGACGCGCGATCCCAGGATCGAGGGTTGGCTCTTTTCCCTCCTCGCCGAAGGCGTCGAACGCGCGCTCGAGCGCAGCGATCGGCCGCGTCCAGAAAGCCGTGAGGCCACCTGCGAGCGCCACCCCCACCACGGCGAAGAAGATGCCGAGAAAGCGCGGGTGCTCCACGAGCCAGCCAAAGGTCATCTGATCGGAAGGCGCTCTGCCGCTCGGAAAGTAGATCACCAGATGGTTCGCGCCCGGAGTCGTGACTGACTTCACCGGCGCGCGCTCGGGTGAGTTCGAGGCCAAGGAGCGAGCAACGGTCAGAGTCTCGGGATCGACAGTCCTTCCGAGCAGGTCGCGCCCTTCTGCGTCGACTACGAGTGGCGGATCGCTCTCCTCCCACTGACGCGCCACCCGACGAAACACTTCGATGCCACCGGTTTTCAAATGGCTCCAGGCGATCTGGACGCCAACAGCCGACGGCAGGCTCTGGCTCACGGGTGCGCGGGGAAGAAAGGGAGTCCGGGAGTCGAGCGCGAGTACTCCGAACAGCACCAGCGTGAGCAGAACCCAGGCCACGAAGTAGCCGGCGAGAATCCTCCAAAAGAGGCGCATCACTCCGGCTCGGCGATCAGCTGATAACCACGGCCGCGGATCGTCTGAATCGGAGAGCGGCCATCGGGGAGCTCGCCGAGCTTGGCCCGGAGGTGGCTCATGTGGACGTCGATGCTGCGGTCGTAGCGGGTCAGTTTGCGCGCGAGGGCTCGCTCGGAGAGCTCTTCCTTGGAGACCACTCGGCCGGCCTCACGGGCGAGCTGCTCGAGCAGGTTGAACTCCGTGCTGGTGAGCTCGAGAGGAGCCCCCCTCCAGGTGACGGTGCGCGCCGCGGGCTCGATCCGAAGCGCTCCGGTCACCACCGCGCTCTCCGCTTCTCGAACGGAACCGGCGTTGACCCGGCGAAGGATCGCCCGCAGGCGGGCGACCAGCTCTCGTGGCGAACAGGGTTTGGTGACGTAGTCGTCGGCGCCGAGCTCGAGACCGACGATGCGGTCGATGTCGTCGCCGCGAGCGGTCAACATCAGGATCGGGACGCTGTTCGAACGGCGGATCTCGCGAAGGGTCTCGACACCGCCTTTGCCGGGCATCATGGCGTCGAGCACCACGATGTCGGGCGGCGACGCCGACATCGCGTCGACTCCGCTCTCGCCGTCGTACGCCATCGCCACCTGGAACCCTTCCGACTCGAGCACCTCCTGGTGAAGAGCGCAGAGCTCGATGTCATCATCGATGAGAAGAACCGTCGGTGGCTGCCGCATGCGCCAAGGCTAGACCCGTTTCATCCTGTGGTGAAACGCCCATTGCGCAAGCTTGCAGAGCTTTACCTACTTTGACTCGCGCCCAACGATCCCTGACGCCGGCCTTGCGTACTTTTCGGGACACGCCGCGCACCTCTTATTCCTGGGTCGCGCGGCGCGTCACCCGAGAATTACCCAAGAATCGCCCAAGAATCACCCGAGAGGAGCGATCGCGATGAAAACATCGAGACTGTCTGTGATCCTGGCCGTCTTCGCTGCAGTGGTCGCGCTGACCGATGAGGCGCACGGCAGCACCGCCTGCGATGCTGAGCCTGTGATCCACACGACCAGCGCCGGAGTCGACTTCGTGCGCACCCCGGACGCCTGCTTCGAGTCGCTTCCGGGCTGGCCATACGCGCCGCACTATGTGGAGATCGACGGTCTGCGTCAGGCCTACGTCGACGTAGGTCAGGGGGATGGCCCGGTCGTGCTGCTCCTTCATGGCCAGCCGACGTGGTCCTACCTCTACCGCAAGATGATCCCCGTGCTCTCAGCCGCCGGCTACCGCGTCATCGTCATGGACCATCTGGGCATGGGGCGTTCGGACAAGCCGACCGACATCGACTCCTACAGCTATCTCGGTCACAGTGATCGGCTCCTCCGTTTCATCGATGCCCTCGAGTTGAGCGACATCAATCTGTTCGTCCAGGACTGGGGCAGCCTCATTGGCCTGCGGGTCGCTGGTCTCCATCCGGACCGGTTCGCGCGCATCGCCGTTGGGGACGGCGCCTTGCCGGTGATTCCCGCCGGGGTCCAGCCGTTCCCGACCGTCGAAGATCCCGACGAGATCATCGAGATGCCGTCGACCTTTGGCGCGATCCCGGCTCAGCAGCCATCGTTCTACGACGGAT
>JANQPS010000972.1 GCA_028285365.1 Thermoanaerobaculia bacterium
CCAGCCTGCCCTACATCATCTCCTTGAGTAGCTGGTTGCAGGCGGCGAGCTTCTTGAGCTTTTCACCTACGATCATGCTCTGCTTCGTCCAGGGAGACCAGGCTTCGTCGACGTCAACCCTGCCCGTGGCGACGAAGCCTGGTCTCCCTGGACGAAGCAGAGCATGATCGTAGGTGAAAAGGTCAAGAAGCTCGCCGCCTGCAACCAGCTACTCAAGGAGATGATGTAGGGCAGGCTGGCCGCCGCACTACCCCTTCCCCCAAGAGGGTGATAATCTAATCCTGTCGTCGGGTTCTCTCGGCCACATTTCCGCTTCCGATTCCGAGTTTCTCTCTCCGAATCGTTGAGGCGGAAGGCGCGTGGCAGACACCCTCTCAATCCGGATCGAGGTCGACGACAACGGCTCCCTGAGCCTCTTCGACGAGGCAGGACGGAAGCTCAGGAGTTTCTCTGGTTCAACTGGAGACGCGAGCGATGCCCTTGAACGCGCAACCAAAGGCCTCGAACAGGCGGCCGGGGCCCATCGGAAGCAAGCCGCGTCTGTCGCGGACTCGATCGAGCTTCTCAAGCAAGAGGTCAACCTCCAACGCGACGTGAGCGCCGGGAAGATCTCGGCGACCGAGGCCGCTGAGTCGCTCGCACGAGCTCGAGCGAAGGGGAACGCGGAACTCGGGGACCTCCTTGCAGCCGAGGCACGATTGCGCGTCGAGTTGCAGTCCGTCGCGAAGGCGACCGGGCAAGCAACGGAGCAGTCTTCCAAGTTCGGGAAGGCTCAAGAGCTCCTGCTAGCGAATAGCGGTAGGCTCCTCGCCGGGATCGGCACACTGGCGGCCGGCCTTGTCTCGCTCCGGGCAGCGGGCGCCGGAGCCACCCAGGTCTTCGAGGAAATCGCCAGATCCGCCGCCGTGTTCCGGCAGGCCGAGCTCTTCGACCCCGACGTCTCTTTCCTCTCGGAACTGACCGAGGTCGCGACGCTGTTCGGCTCGGACATGACCGACGTGCTGGACATCGTGCGTGACGTGCGTGAACGCTCGGGCGAGGCGTTGCGGGACGCGGAGGGGAGCATCGCCAAGGCGTTCGAGTTCTTGGGCGCTTCAAGAACCCAGGTAGTCGAGTTCGCCAGTGACACCGAGGCCGCAACGGAGTTCGTCTTCGACGCGATGGTGAAAGCCGCCGAGGACGGTGGCGCGGCCTACCAACAGGCCCTGCAAGAGATCAGTTCCTCGTCGTTCGAAGTGCAAGGCCTCGCGGCAGCGATTGCCGTCGTCGGTGACGACTTCTCCCGGCTTCGCCAACAGGTGCGGGACCTAAACGCAGTCACGACCGAGGAGATGGGAGGGCTCGCACAGGCCGCAGAGATCAACCTGGGGCTCCTGGGCAAGGCCGCCGATGGCGTGGCGAACCAGGTCACGGCCGGGCTCCTTCCAAGCCTGACGCGCGTGTCCGGCGGGCTGGTTGAGCTTGCGATCGACGTCGCGTCCGGGAGTGACGCGGCGACTAGGTTTGGTGCGGCGCTTGGATCGGGAGTCGAGTCGGGCGTGATCGTTGCGGCAGATGCCCTTGAGTCATTCCTGCGAACCCTCGCCGCGTCCGATCTGCAGAATGCTATCGGCGCATCGTTTAGCTCCGGCTTCGAAAGCCTAACCAAGCAGGCTGGACTGACCGGACAGATCATGGCGCTCGAGCTGATCGAGAACATGGTCGACGAGATCAACAACTTCAGCTTCATCGGATTTCGGAGTCCGTTCGCCGACATATTCGACTTCGGGTTTCGCCTGTCTGGCATGAAGGACCGCCTCGCCGAGTTGCGCCGGGAGTCGGAGGCCGCCGAGAAGAACTTTGTGGAGTTGTCGTCGGGCGCATCCGATAGCGAGTTGGCGATCCTCAGCATGGCGGACGCGGTCAGCACGTTCTCCAGCAAGGTCAGAGGCGCAGGCGAGGACTTCAACGTCATCCTCCCAGAGCTTCAAGGAGTCGTCGACGGATTCGGCCAGCTCCCCTCTGCCATCGGCGTCTTTGGAACATCACTCGGTGACGCGTCGGACGAGATCGACGAAGTCACGAGT
>JANQPS010000989.1 GCA_028285365.1 Thermoanaerobaculia bacterium
CTGGTCCCTGATGTCATCGAAGGCAGGGAGCGTCTCGAGAGCCGAGCCAAACCCGGTCGCCAGGTGCTCGCCGGACTGATCCAGAGAGCGATCGAGAGCACCGCAGGGCCCGGAAAACGGCCACGCCTCGGCGCCGTCACCGAGGACACTCTGAACCTCGGGCAAGATCACGCCAAGGAGGTCGACTTCCGCTGCCCATTCGAACGTCGCCTCGGACGAGCCACTACCCAGCAGCTGGAGCAGCTCGTCGGTCAGTCTTGCGGGTGACGCCTTGAGGATCGTCTGACGCTGGGATCGAATGGCCTCGGCCGTGCTCAGCTCCAGATCGAAGTCGAGCCGTCCAGCAAACTCACAGGCGCGGAGCATGCGAACCGGGTCTTCCTGAAAGCGCAGTTCGGGATCACCGATGACCTGGATCAGTTGGTACTCGAGGTCCTCGAGGCCGCCGACGTAGTCGATTACCGAGTAGTCCGAGATCTGGTAGTAGAGCGCGTTGATCGTGAAGTCACGCCTGAACGCGTCCTCCCGCGGAGTGCCGTAGGTGTTGTCGTTCGTGACCAGGAGCTCGCCCGGCCCACCGCGCTGAAACCGCGGATCGGGACGCGCCCGATACGTCGACACCTCGATGATCTCGCCGTCGAAGAGCACGTGGACGAGTCGGAAGCGACGGCCGATGATCCGCGAGTTGCGAAACAACCGCCGGACCTGCTCTGGACGGGCATTGGTCGCGACATCGAAGTCTTTCGGGTTGCGACCGAGCAAGAGGTCGCGCACTCCGCCTCCGACCAGACAGGCGTCAAAGCCAGCGCGGTGCAACCGATAGAGGACCTTGAGGGCCCCCCGGCCGATATCGCGTCGCGAGACGTTGTGACCTGAGCGCTCGAGGACGATCGCGTCGTCGTTATCGGCTCCCACAGCCCACGGATTATAGGCCGCTTGCTGCCGCGCGGAAGCCCAACATCACAACTCACGCTCTGAGATCGGCATCCGTTACAGTCCTCCGGACGTCACCACCACCCTCGATCCAGCACCCTCGATCCAGCACGCTCGATCCAGCAGGCGATTCCCCTTTCCGCCAGAGTGCCCGAGGCAAGCCGTCGTCACCCCAAAAGGAGAGCGCTGATGAGCACAGGACGCGTCTACGAAGATTTTCAGGTCGGCGAGACCATCCAGCATCCATTGGGGCGCACCATCACGGATGCGGACAACATGTGGTTTACCCACATCACTCTCAACCCCAATCCCCTGCACTTCGACGGGCACTACGCCTCGCGCACGGAGTGGGGGCAGCGCCTCGTCAACTCTGCCTTTACGCTGGCACTGATTACCGGGCTCTCCGTCGATGATCTGTCGAAAAATGGCGTGAACCTCGGATGGGACGAGGTCCGCCTCCCCAACCCGGTGTTCGAAGGTGACACCTTGTATGCCCAGAGCGAAGTCCTCTCGAAGAGGGAGTCGCGGTCGCGTCCGCACCAGGGGATCGTCGACTTTCGCACCATCGGCTACAACCAGGACGGCGTCACCGTGATTCAGTACCGCCGCACGGTACTCATCTACAAGCGTGGCCAGGTACCCGAACCACCACAACCCCCAGAGCTCAGATCCTCCTGACGCCCCAGAGTCAGCCAGAACCAGAGGCAACAGGAACCAGAGGAAGCTGTGAGCCTGCACATACGCCCGGCGACATCTGCTGACGCGCCGCGCATCGCCGAGATCTACGAACCGAGCGTCGCTGACGGCAGCACGTCTTTCGAAGAGACGCCGCCGAGCGCACAGGAGATGGCCTCACGGATCGAACGGACGCTCGTCTCACATCCGTGGCTCGTCTGTGACGATCGCACTCGCGTCATCGGCTACGCCTACGCGGCTCCCCACCGAGCGCGACATGCCTACCAGTGGTCGACGGAGGTCTCCGTCTACGTCGATCGGGAGGAGCACCGGAGGGGTGCCGCATCGTTTCTCTACCGCACCCTGCTCGACATCCTGGCCCGACAAGGTTTCGCCAACGTCTACGCAGGGATCACCCTCCCCAACGACGCCAGCGAGGCCTTCCATCGAGCGCTCGGTTTCGAAACGATCGGCACCTACCGGCAGGTCGGCTACAAGCACGAAGGTTGGCACGACGTCGTCTGGCTCGGCCTGAGATTGGACTTCGATCACTCCAGCCCACCGAAGCCTCCGACTCCGTTCGCCGAGCTCGCGAACCACGTCGATTGGAGCCGCTACCTGAGCTGAGCGCTATCGGCCGTCACGATGGGAGTCGTGCGCGGGTCCCGCCTGGCTATACTGTCATCGCGATATAGCAACCTTTTCCACCACCGGGAGACACGAGGATGAAAGGCCTGGTCAAGCTCGCCATCATCGCCATGCTTCTCTTCGTTGCCTACAGCTACGGAAGACCCTGGCTCGAAGACAGCTTCGGAGGTGTCGGCCTGGGCCCACTCGGTGGTGCAGGAAGCGAAGAGGCGCACTGTATTGCGGTCGTCGAGAGGGCAACCGAGAGCTTCGGCGAGAAGATCGTCAAACACGGCCAACCCCCTGTCGACATCTCTCGTTGGGCCGGCTCGTACCGGCTCGAGCAGGGGAGGGTCATGGAAGCGCGACAGTCGTGCGACTGTCAGGGCCTGGCCTGCGACATTGCTCGTGAAGCCCTGGGCGATCTCGAACAGTTCATGCAGGAGGTCGACTATGGCCTACGTCAGAACAATCCGCCTCTCAACTTCGCCCGCCGCCAGGGCGAGATTCTCGAGAAGCTCTCCAAGGCGCGGCGGCGCGTAGACGGCTGATGCAACAGCTCAGGCGTGGCACTCTTCTATTCGCGTTTCTGTTCACGTGCCTCGTTCTAGTCGGCTGCACCTCACCTGTGAACGACCCCGCCAAGCTCCACGACCAGAGCCAAACCGAAGGGCCTTCGGCCAGAGCTCTCCAGTCGATCGCAATTCGCGTCCATCGACTCGACGCCATGGTCGCTTTCTACGAGGAAGCCTTCGGCGCGACGTTTCGCGAAGTGGACACCTTTGGCATCTCGTCGCGCTTCGCCGAGATCGACGGCATCACCATCAAGTTCGTTCCGATTCGCGACTCGACCGAGTTCGAAGACTTCCCGAGCCACCAGCTGGGGTTCGAGGTCGATGACCTGGAAGCCGTCGTCGCGTCAGCGGAGCGACACGGCGGCCGCCGTGAGGGCGAAGTCCGTGTCGACGATGGGCGCCGACACGGTGCTATCCGAGATCCCGACGGCAACACCATCGAGCTCTACCAGTCGCTCTGACGAGGCCGCTCTGTCCTGCAGTCCTGATCGGACTCTGAGGCGCACGGCCGTGAGCGGTCGAACCAAGGCTACGAGCCTTCTAGTAGACCGGGTCCTCGAAGCACTCTCGTGAGCCTGGTGAACTCCTGACTCACGAGCGAGCGAGAGAAAGAGAGAGAGGCTAGGGCAGGTCCATCGCCGGGTTGTGATCGAAGAAGTCGAACGGGCGCAACTCGAAGCTGTGCCACATCACGGGCATCACGGGCCAGTCCTCGGCACGCACAAAGTGATGCATACCGACGGTATGCCAAAGCACGACGTCGCCGTCGAGCTCACGGTTCGACTCTGTCCACTCGGGCAAACCCATGCCTGGCTCACTCAGCGTCGGGTGCTCTCCGGCAGCGTACAGCTCATCAGGCGCATAAGGCGTCACCCACAGATGATGATCGATGAAACCGGCCCGCTGACGCGGATAGTCGTCCGGCGCGAGCAGCGTCGCCGCATTGCGACCTGGCTTGAGCTGGTAGCTGGTCGGATAACCGACGTGATTGCGACGACTGCGACTGGTCACCCTCCAGAGCGCGGGCTTCTTCATGTTCATGTCGAGCATGGCGTCGTTCTCGTTCTCCGCCACCTCACCCTCGACGACCCACAGGCTTCGGCGAGGATGGTCTCGCGGAAGTTCTTTGGGTACCAGACGGTCGATTCGGAAGTTGTTGTCGGTCCCGTCGACGTCGAGGTCCAGCCGGTAGCTGAAGTAGTGATCGTGGTTGACGGCCACGATGTGTCGATCGACGAAGTGCCCGTAGGCATCAGCTGCCTCGCCGGACGCGGCGTCAGCCGTGGCCCTTGGAGCGGGCTCGCCTACTCCACCACCAACTCCGACGTCGGCAACCCGTTCTCCTGAGTCAGCCGTCGCCTGGGAGACCGCCTTCGACTCCACGATTCCGGTGGCGCCGATCGCGACGCGCAGTGAGCCGTCCTGCTGGAACGTCCAGTCGAACACGTAGTCGTAGTTGCCGACCACTGCTGCCGAGCGCACGACCAGGTCACGCTTGTGGCGGCTCTGAGGTCCGTCGGCACCGTGACGCCAGGCCGGGTCGCCCGGCTCACGCTCGAACACGCAGAGAACTCCCGGTACGTCCACAGGACGTCCGTCACCACCTGCGACGACCGAGTTGAGATACTCAGCGTGACCGGGACAGTCGCCGTCCACGAGCGGCTTCAGGGTGCCGCCCAGTCCGGGGAACTCTCCGAGGTCCAGGAAGTTGCGCTGGTACCAGCCGAAAGACGGATCCTGGTAGGGAACGAACATCTCGGACAGGAACCCCTGATACAGGATGGGTCGGTCACCGTGGGTGACCGTCGAGATGATCGGACCAACGCGCTGGTCGGCTCGCACGTGAAACCGCCATCCCTGCCACGAGAACACGTTACCGTCACGTTCGTAGCCTGGACCGAGCGGCTGCGTCGTGTGGATCGGACCAGGGACCTCGCGCGGCTCGCCGAGCGAAGCGCGATCGTACTCGGCAAAGCGAGGACCACCTTCGACGATCTCCTCTTCCACCACCTTGATGACCTCACTCTTCTCGAGGTCCACGACCGCTGTGACCCCGGGAATCTCGCGGGTCCAAGGGTTGCGTGAGCGGCGCGTATCGGAGCAGGTGTAGTTCGCTACCCGCTTGCCCTTCTGCCAGGGTGTTCCGTAGTAGCCAGGAGGAGGTCCTGCGCAGATGACGAACTCCAGGTTGTCGTAACCGCGGCGCGCGAGCGCCTCCTGGACTTTCTTGTCAGACTTGACGGTTTCACTGTGACCACCGAGCTCCGAGCCCAGGAAGTTCACCTCGACACCTTCGAGCTTCTCGAACGAGAGCACCTTGCCACTCGTGAGGTCGACAGTGGCCGAGTAACCGTCACCATCTTTTCGCAGGAGAGCGCGGGCTTGCCGAGGGACCTCGTCTGACGGCTTCCAGTTCCAGACCTGATCCTTGGGCGGCTCGACGAGCTGGACGAGCGGAAAGGCCGCTCCTTCGAGATGGCCGGCTTCCTGAAGAACTTCGAGCAGGGTCCAGTACTCGTCCCAGACGAGGGAGTCGAGCGGGTGCTGGACGCTCGCCAGCGAGCCTGCAGGAATCGCGAGGAACAAAACGACGACGAGCGATACCAAGCCGTGACGCATGGGTGTCCTCCTAGAGTGCAGATAGGGAGCCTCGTAGAGAGGGCTCCAGTCCTTGGGTTGTATCGGCCAGCGTATCAGCGCAGCGCCGCTCGCAGTCGCGGTCACGACTCCGATCCGCTGGAGCCCCAGGGAGGCACTCGCCCGAACGGTCGAGCAAGGCCGCTGGACGGATTCCCTCGGCTTCGACCGACGTCGACTCGACCTAGGAGTCGACCTCGGCAGTTCTGGCGGCTTTGGCCCTTGACGCGATCCAGCGATTGAAGGCGAGCAGCACTGCCAGCACGATTCCCCACTCGATCAACATCGTCGCCAAACCATCCGGAGCGAACGGATCCGTCGAGCGGATCTGCCAGAACCACCACCCGATGAGGATCACGGCCTGTACGGCTACGAGCCGAATCGCCCAGTCCCACCATGCGCCGATGCGCAGGTCCTGGTGCTCGGTGTTGATGAACTCGTTGCGATAGCGGGTCACGCCGTACTTGAGCACCGCGCCGGCAAAAAACAAGCCGGAGAGCATGAGCGAGACGCTCCACACGAAATCCTGATTGCTGAAGATCTTCTGAGACAACGCCGACGGAATACCCAGCAGCCAGACGGCCACGCCCACGACAGGCATGACCTTCTTGCGCTCGAACCCGAGCTCGGACGTGACTCGCGCGATGAGCTCGAACAACGACACGAGACTGGTCCAGGCCGCAACCACCAGGGCCATGAAGAACAGCACCATGAAGAAGCTGCCGCCCGGAATCGAGTTGAAGAGCTCCGGAATCCACACGAACGTCAGACCTTCGTTCGTGGCCCCCTGGAGCTCCGCGGCCGCCTGCGCCGCCGGCACCACCGAGAAGATGGTGCACATGACGAGGATCCCCGACATCAGCGAGATCGAGTTGTTGCCAAAAGCCAGGAGAACACCGTTGAGGTTGGTGTCTTCGTTGCGACGGGAGTAGACGGCGTAGCAGATGACGAGCCCCCAGCCGGCGCCGGTGTCCCACGCGTTCTGGGTCAGTGCCTCCAACCACACCCGGTAGTTGCCCAGGACGGCAAAGTCAGGAGTGAACAGGAACGAGAGGCCGGCGGTCGCCCCCGGCAGCGTCACGGCACGTGCGGCCAGGATCACGACCAGGACGACGAGCATCGGCATGAGCACCCGTGCCACACGTTCGATCCCCTTGACCCCCCCCGCAACGACACTCATGGCCATGATGACGGCGAGCGCGTGAAAGATCAGCGCTGCTGGGGTGAAAGAGAACGAGTCCCACAGCTGCTGCGACTCCCCTGCTCCGAGACTTCCGGTGATGGCTGCACCGAAGTAGCGAATCGTCCAGCCCATGACGACCGCGTAGTAGAAACCGATCGCAGCCGCCGTCCAACCGATCCACACGCCCATCCAGGCGAGCTTGTCGCCCAGGAAGTGAGCCATCGCGCCCACCGGGCCCTTGCGCAGGCCCTTGCCCATCGAGAACTCGAGCAGGATCAGCGGAATCGACCACAAGAACAGGAACACCACCCAGGCGATCAGGAACGAGCCACCGCCGTTGCTCGCTGCGATCCGAGGGAACCGCCAGATGTTGCCGGTACCGACCGCCATTCCGAGCATCGCCAGCATCAAACCCCAACGACTCGAGAAGAACTGGCCCTGTACTCGCTCGCTCACGTGGCCTCCTTGTGCTCCTGCTGATTCCGACTCCTACGCCCCGGCGCCGGTCACTGACCCGCCGCGACACCGAGTCGTGCCGTACGCAAACAGACACCGAAGAACGCGAGGCCAATGGGAAGGCGCCATCGTAGCAGTGGCGCCGAGCGCAGGCCCAACTTCAGAAGCACTAGAGGTTGCTACACTGCTTGGCGCGCAACGTTCCGCCCGAATCGCAACTCCCGCGCTCGACGCACCGTTACCCCAGCATGCTCAAGATGAACGCCGCTCAAGACAGCGGCGAGCCCCTGCTGGAACTCCGCGGGGCCAGCAAGTCCTACGGCGACACGGTCGCACTCGCACCTGTCGACCTCGAGGTTCGCGTGGGAGAAACCCTCGCTCTCATCGGCGAGAGCGGTAGCGGCAAATCGACGCTGATCCGACTGTTCAACAGGCTCGTCGAGCCGACGAGCGGGGACGTGATGTTGGGAGGACGCCCCAGCTCGAGTCTCGACGCCGTCGAGCTTCGCCGCCACATCGGCTACGTCCAGCAGGACGGCGGTCTCCTGCCTCACTGGACGGTAAGGCGAAACGTCGAGCTCGTCCCCGAGCTGCTCGGCTGGGATCTCGCTCGACGTCACGAGCGCAGTCGCGAGCTGCTCGATATCGTGGGGCTCGAAGCCTCGACGTACGCATCGAGGTATCCCCTCGAGCTTTCTGGCGGACAGCGCCAGCGGGTCGCCTTCGCTCGAGCTCTCGCCGGTGATCCGGACCTCGTCCTGCTGGACGAACCGTTCGGGGCGCTCGACGCGATCACTCGAGCGGACCTCCATGACCAGTTCATGGCCCTCAAGCAGCGCTTCGGCAAGACCACCATCCTGGTCACTCACGACCTCGCCGAGGCTTTCAAGCTGGCCGATCGAATCGGCGTTCTCAAGTCCGGTCGGCTGCTGCAGATCGGCACGCGCACTGAGCTTGCCGAACAGCCAAGCGACCCCTATGTCGAGCGCCTCCTGACCCACATCTCCCCTCAAAGGCCCTGCTAGACAGCTCGATCACCGCTCGAGAGGCCCAAGCGTCCGCCCACAGCACGACCGCCTCCCACTAGATCTCTCACCATGTACAAGTCCGCTGTCATCCTCGTCCTCTGGCTTTCGGCTTTTCCCATCGTTGGCGCCGACGTGGTCGTGGGGTCGAAGAACTTCGCCGAAAACCGGCTGCTGGCGGAGATGTATGCCCAGCTCATCGAGGACCGGCTCGGGCTCGAAGTCGATCGCCAGCTTGGCCTCGCCGGTACGGAATTCTGCTTCGAAGCGCTCAAGAACGGCGCAATCCACATCTACCCGGAGTACACGGGCACCGGGCTGGTCACGATTCTCGGTCACGAGCCGGGAGGCACACCGGTCGCGGCTCTCACCACCGTGCGGCGGGAGTTCCTCGACCGATGGAATCTCTGGTGGCTCGGCCCCATGGGCTTCGAGAATGCCTACGAGATCGCCGTGCCGAGGGCATTGGCCGTCGAGCATGGTCTCACCACGATCAGCGATCTCGTGCGCGTCGCCCCGCAGATGCGCGCCGGATTCGGATCCGAGTTCGTCGAACGAGACGACGGTCTGCCGGGCCTGGAGCGCGTCTACGGGCTGCGGTTCGCCAGCGTGCAGACGCTTCTCGAAGCACCGAAGTATCAGGCTGCGGGAAGCGGCTCAGTCGACGTGCTCGACGTGTATACGACCGATGGGCGCCTGCTCACCTACGACCTCGTCGTGCTCGAAGACGATCGCGACTTCTTCCCTCCGTATCAAGCTGCGCCCCTGGTCAACGGGGACCTCCTGGAGAGTCACCCGGCGGTGGGCTCGACTCTCGCCCTGCTGGCGGACGCGCTCGACGAAGAAGCGATGCGAGCTCTCAATCTCCGCCTCCAGCGGGACAAAGACCGGGTAGAGGTCGTGGCGACCGATGCGTTGACGCAGCTCGGGTTGCTCGCTGGGCGTGAGCCGGCCTCCATGACGACAATCACCAGTGACGGCCCGAGGGAGCGTGAGGGGTTCCTGGCCTACCTGTTCGCCGAGAGGTCCAACCTCCTCAGACTCACGGGTCAGCATCTCGGGCTTGTCGGTCTCGCCGTGTTCGCCGGCGTCCTGACCTCGCTCCCGCTGGCCTTCTGGCTCGCCACTCGCGCCAGCGGTCTCGCCGAATTCACGATCCGAGGCGTCGGTATGACCCAGACCATCCCCTCCCTCGCCCTGCTCGGCTTCTTGATTCCACTCCTCGGGGTGGGCGCCCCCCCGGCGCTGTTCGCCCTCTGGGTCTACTCGGTCTTTCCGATCCTGAGAGGGGCGTACAGTGGACTTCGCGATGCCGACCCTCGGGCCGTCGAAGCCGCCGAAGCGCTCGGCATGACCTCGCGACAAGTGCTCTACCGTGTCAGGCTCCCACTTGCGGCCTCACCCATCATGGCGGGCCTACGTACCGCGGCTGTCATCACGGTCGGAACCGCAACCCTCGCGGCGTTCATCGGAGGCGGTGGTCTGGGCGAGCCCATCATCGCCGGTGTTCAGCTCGTCGATACCTATCGGATTCTCTCGGGCGCCATCCCGGCCGCGCTCCTGGCACTTGTCGTCGACTTCGTGCTCGGGCGCGTCGAGCAACGACTTCGACCTCGGGGAATCGGAAGCTGACGGACCAACGTAGAGCACGCAGACCGTACCCTCTCGCATCCCTTCCCGCAGACTCGTTCTGCATTCTGACGAAAGGCGCTCATGAGCCTCTCCAGCGAAGAACATCCCCGCATCGTCGTCGACGTTGTCATCGACGATCACGCCGAAGAGAAGACTCTCGAGCAGCTCCGCGAAGCACTCCTCGAAGATCCGCCGAGGCTGCCCTCTCGGCACTTCTACGACGATCGCGGATCTGACTTGTTCGAGCAGATCTGCGAGCTGCCCGAGTACTACCAGACGCGAACCGAGCACAAACTCCTGGAGGACATTGCCCCTAGGCTCATCGAGCTCACCGGTGCCGAGCGCCTCGTCGAGCTCGGCTCGGGTGCCGCCACCAAGACCCGAGTGATCCTCGACGCGATGCGCGCCGCCGGGTGTCTGCGGAGCTTCGTTCCCATGGACGTGAGCGAAGGCATCGTGCGGCGGGTGGCTCAGGAACTGGTCGAGGAGTACCCCAGGCTCGAGGTCCACGCAGTCATCGGGAGCTTTCTCGAAGATCTCTCGAGTCTCCCGCAGGGCCACAAGGAGCTCGTCGCCTTTCTCGGCGGCACTATCGGCAATCTGAAGCCAGAGCCTCACGCACGCGAGTTTCTCTCCAACTTGGCACGTGCAATGGGCTCCGGTGAGTACCTGCTGCTCGGTGCGGATCTCATCAAGAATCGCAGACTCCTCCACGCCGCCTACAACGACTCACAAGGAATCACCGCCGAGTTCAACCTCAACATTCTCGAGGTGACGAACCGACGCTTCGACGCCAACTTCGAGCTCGGACAGTGGCTCCACCGCGCCTTCTTCAACGAGGACGAGCACCGCATCGAGATGCACCTCGAAGCCCGCACGGACCTGGAGTTCACGGTCGCGGCGGTGGGCGTAACGCGTCGGGTCGCGGCGGGTGACACCGTGATGACGGAGATCAGTACGAAGTACGACCAGCAGAAGCTCGAAGCGCTCTTGGCGTGCAGCGGCTTCGAGCTCGTCGAGTTTTTCACCGATCCAGACCAGCTCTTCTCGCTGTCCCTGGCGAGAACGGTCTAGAGAGCACGGCAAACCGAGCGCAACTCGACTCTCGATAGGCTCGCGCTACTCGAGCGCCGGGCGATCCCGGTTCAACAAACACTCGACCGCGACCAGTGTTCCTTCGGAATGGCTCGCGCGGATGGAGCTCACATCTTGCCGGAGCCTCCCATGCTGTTCGAACGCATTCCTCCCGTCGCTCTCGACTCTCTCGAACGACTCGCTGAACGACTGACCATGGGCACTCTCTTCGCCCTGGCTCTTCTCGTCGGAGGGACCCTGTCACCACAGGCGACGGCGGCACAGTCACAAGCACGGTCGTCAGAATCACTGACCGACGCCTACCGCACCGACGCCGGTCGCATCCTCGGTGCGGCGCTCGTAGACGACGCAGGCTGGGACAAGCTCGAGTATCTGACTACTGTGATCGGCCATCGCCTGAGCGGGTCCAAGGGGCTCGAAGACGCGATCGAGTGGGCCGCACAAGGCATGCAAGACGAAGGCCTCGAGATCAGCCTTCAGCCCGTCGACGTGCCTCACTGGGTGAGGGGCGAGGAGTCGCTCGAAATGCTCGAACCGACGCCACGCTCACTCGACATCCTCGGCCTTGGCCTCTCGGTCGGTACCCCCGAAAGCGGCATCGAGGCCGAGGTGGTCGTCGTCAGGAACTGGGCCGAGCTCGACGCCCTCCCGCACGAACAAGTCGCCGGCAAGATCGTGCTGTATGCCGTGCCTTGGTCCGGTTACGGCAGCGTGGTCCAGTATCGCAGCGGAGGTGCTTCGCGAGCCGCCGCCAAAGGAGCGGTCGCCGCGCTCGTGCGCTCGGCAACCGGTCGGAGTCTCTACACCCCACACACCGGAGCCCTCGCCTACGCCATCGATCAGCCGAAGATCCCCGCTGCAGCCGTCACCGTCGAGGACGCGGAGTGGATCGCTCGACTGGCCGAACGCGGAGAAACCGTTCGCGTTCGCCTGAAGATGGACGCGCAACAGTACGAGGACGCCGAGTCGTTCAACCTGATCGCCGAGATCCGCGGACGAGAGCTGCCTGACGAGGTCGTAGTCATGGGCGGACACTACGACTCGTGGGACGTCGGTGACGGCGCACACGACGACGGCGCGGCTTGTACCGCCGCCTGGCACGCGCTGACCTTGATTCATCAGCTCGGCCTGCAGCCCCGTCGCACCCTGCGCGTCGTCTTGTGGACCAACGAAGAGAACGGCCTCCGCGGCGGCAATGCCTACCGCTTTGGCCTCTCTGAGGAGGAGCTCGGCAACCACGTCGTCGCCATCGAAATGGACGGTGGAGCGGAGCGACCGATCGGCTTCGGCTTCACGCTTCCTGGAGCCGGGTCCGGGGATCCTCGCGACAGCAAGGCTCGCGCAACGCTCGAGCAGATCGCAAGCTTCTTCGAGCCGATCGACGCAGCACAGATTCTTCCTCGTGGCGGCGGAGCCGACATCGGCCCGCTGATGCGCAGTGGCGTGCCGGGAATGTCACTGCAGACTGTCGGAGAGCACTACTTCGACTGGCACCACACCCGAGCCGACACTCTGGACAAAGTCGACCGTCAGGACTTTCGCAGGGCCGTCGCGCTGTTCGGTGTGATGGGCTACGTCCTGGCCGACCTTCCCGAACGACTGGTACCTGAGGTCTAGACCTCATGGAGCGGGTCGGAGCGGGCAAACCCATCCGACACGCGCTCCGAGACGCCGTGCTGGCGAGTACCTTCTGCGACTAGAGCAGGTCGCAGCGCGGAAAGAAGAACGCGATCTCGATAGCCGCGTTCTCCTGCGAGTCGCTACCGTGAACGGCGTTGCACTGGACGTCGGTCCCGTACAGGTTACGCAACGTCCCTTCGTCGGCTTCCTGGGAGTTGGTGGCCCCCATGACCTCGCGCAGGTAGGCCACAGCATTCTCACGCTCCAGCGCGATGGGAACCACCTCACCACTGGTCATGAACTCGACGAGCTCACCGTAGAACGGCCGCTCCTTGTGCACCTCGTAGAACGCCTTCGCCTGCGCCTCGGAGAGTTGCAGCTGGCGCATTCCGAGGATCTTGAATCCCTCCTTCTGGAGGTGCGCGATGATGTTGCCGGCGTTACCCGCGGCCGTGGCGTCCGGCTTGATGATGGTCAGAGTCTTTTCCATGGTTTTTGCTTCCTGAAGAACAGGTCGGGTTAGCAACCCCGAGGACCTGTGAGTTGTTCTGTGAGTTGTTGTCCAAACGAATCTTGGGAGCCACTCAGAGACCCCTGGGCCGTTTCGGGTGCACGCGGCAGGGTGCAAGCGGAGGGTGCACGCGGCCGAGCCGAGACGGGCTGCGCCTCGATCCCGAGCCTCGCCCTCGAATCCGCCTCGTCAGGAGTCCCGATGAGCGCCAACCCACAGGCCGGCGCTCACGGTCGACTCACGCACGCCGCGGACGAACCGAATCAGCCAGCCAGGGCCTTGGCCGCGGCCTGCCCCATTTCGGCTGGTGAATCCACGACCGTCACGCCGGCAGCACTGAGAGCGCGCTTCTTCTCTTCGGCCGTTCCCTTACCGCCCGAGACGATGGCGCCTGCGTGCCCCATGCGTCGGCCCGGAGGTGCCGTGGCACCCGCGATGAAACCGATCACCGGCCGATCGAAGTTCTCGGAGATCCAGGCGGCTGCCTCTTCTTCCGCGCTCCCGCCGATCTCGCCGATGAGAATCACCGCCTCCGTGTCACCGTCGTCCTTGAAGAGCTCCAGCGCGTCGATGAACGTGGTGCCTGGAATCGGATCGCCACCGATGCCCACGCAGCTGGACTGACCGAGATCGACGTTGGTCAGCTGCCATACGGCCTCGTAGGTGAGCGTGCCGCTCCGGCTGATGACTCCCACCGAGCCTGGTTTGTGGATGTGACCAGGCATGATGCCGACCTTGGCCTTTCCGGGCGAGATGACTCCCGGGCAGTTGGGACCGATGAGCCGAGCGGGATGGTCACTCAGGAAGGCCTTGACCTTCATCATGTCGGCCACGGGTATACCCTCGGTGATGCACACGATCAGCTCGATCCCGGCACCGGCGGCTTCCATGATGGCGTCGGCCGCAAACGGCGGTGGTACGAAGATCATGGTGGTGTTGCAGTCGGTCTGACGCTTGGCAGCTTCGACCGAATTGAACACCGGGAAGTCGTCGACGCTCTGCCCGCCCTTGCCTGGCGTCACGCCGCCGACGACGTTGGTTCCGTAGTCCCGACAGCCCTGGGCATGGAAGAGTCCTTCCTTGCCGGTGATGCCTTGCACGATCAGACGCGTGTCCTGACCCACGAGAATCGACATTACGCACCCCCCGCGGCCGCAACCGCCTTTTCGGCGGCATCCGCCATGTGGCTAGCCACGATGAAACTGAAGTCCGCGTCTTCGAGAACCTGCCGGCCCTCCTCGACGTTGGTCCCCTCGAGCCGGACGATCACGGGAATATCGATGTTGCCGAGACTCTCGAGCGCCGCGACGACGCCACGCGCAATGCGGTCGGTGCGCGCGATTCCGCCGAAGATGTTGATCATCACGGCCTTGACGCTGTCGTCCGAGATGATGATCCTGAAGGCGTTCTCGACCGCTTCCTGAGACGCCGAGCCTCCGACGTCGAGGAAGTTGGCCGGCTCGCCTCCGTAGAGCTTGATGATGTCCATGGTGGCCATCGCCAGACCGGCACCGTTGACCATGCATCCGATCGTGCCGTCGAGCTTGATGTAGTTGAGCCCGAACTCACCCGCCTCGACTTCGAGAGGGTTCTCCTCGTCGACGTCGCGCAGCTCGGCAATGGCCTTCTGCCGGAAGAGAGCGTTGTCGTCGAAGTTCATCTTGGCGTCGAGCGCATAGACGTCACCGCCGGTGGTGATCATCAACGGATTGATCTCGGCAAGCGACGCGTCGGTCTCGAGATAGGCGCGAGTCAGCGAATCGATGGCAGCGCCCGCCTGTCGCGCGGTCTTGCCCTCGAGACCAAGTCCCGAAGCCAGTGAGCGTGACTGGAACGGCAACAAACCCAGGTGGGGGTCGACGACCATCCGCAGAATCGCGTCGGGGTTCTCGGCCGCAACCTCCTCGATCTCCATGCCGCCAGCGGTCGAAGCCATGATCACGGGATGGCCGGACTGGCGATCCAGAGTGATGCCGAGGTAGAGCTCCGTCTGAATGTCGAGCGCCTCCTCGACCAGCACCTGTTTGACTTCCTGGCCTTCCGGACCGGTCTGCGGCGTCACCAGCTGCATACCGAGAATCTCGTCCGCCAGCCGTCTAGCCTCATCGGGATCGGAGGCGACCTTGACGCCTCCGCCCTTGCCGCGCCCGCCGGCGTGAATCTGCGCCTTGACGACGCAGCGGCCGCCGAGCTCGTCGCAGATCTCCGCAGCCTGATCGGGGCTCTGCGTCACCCGTCCCGCGGGCACAGGGGCGCCGTATTGGCGAAGGATGTCCTTCGCCTGATACTCGTGGATCTTCACTCCGGTCCTCCTTGGAAGCCAGTCACTGAGCCCGTCCTGCGGGGCGAATGCGAAGCGCGCACACAGTCGCACGTCAGCCAATCGCGCTCCGAACGGAGACAGCCTTAACTGAACTGAAAACGTGTTGGGGACCGAGGCCTCCAGCCGCGATCCCTAGCGACCCCCCTCAGGGCATGGCCGGCAATATGGGACCGGGAGTCTATCCGACCTTCGAGCCGACTTCACCGCACCACCCGTGCCGGTCTCCGAGGCCGTGTCTCGAGGCGCCGGTCGTCAAGATTGTCGTGCTCGACGCAGAACGAGGACCGTCAGATCGTCGTCCAGGGTCGAGCTCAGCGAGCCCCTACCGCCCGCGTGAACAAATCCCTCGAGATCGAGGAGCACACCATCGAGCAAACCGCGCGATTCGCGCTCAGAGTGACGACTCAGACTCCTCTCCAGGCGCTCGAAGCCAAACGGCTCGTCGCTACCCACTCGACGCGCTTCGACGAGTCCGTCACTCGCGAAGAAGAGAAGGTCGCCTTCGTCGACCTGGGCGCTGCGCTGATCGACCGCGAGCCGTTCACGCACTCCCAGAGGATAGGCCGTCGACTCCAGCTCTTCGACACGTCCATCCGCCGAGATCCGGTAGGGATGCAGATGCCCGGCACAGGCGTAGGTGAACTGGCCATCGGCTCTCAGGACCCCGTAGCTGACCGTCACCAGGAGACGTTTGCGACTGCTGAGATGAACGACTCGATTGAGCGCAGCGAGAACATCAGCGACTGCCGGGCTGAATCCCACCTGCACCGTGAGGGCCGAGCGCACCATCGACATGATGAGACCACTCGACACGCCGTGACCAGCTACGTCGCCCACCGCAACGGCCAGACTCCCATCCTCGAGCTCCAGCACATCGTAGAAGTCGCCGCCGACTTCGGTAGCGGGCAAGTACGTGTGAGCAATCTCGACGTCACCAACCCGCGGTGGTAGCGACGGCAGGATGGAGCCCTGGATCTCGCGAGCGGTCTCGAGCTCCACCCGCTGACGTTCCCGTTCCGCGATCCGACGAACGTGAGGCGGCACGTCGTCGTACTGGTAGTGGTACGGACGCAACTCGCTCAGGAACCTGGCACTGACGATGAGCGGTGCGCAGGCTCCGACGACCGCCAACCAGCCGTTGACCTGAAGAGTCACGCTAGCGGACGTCACGAAAGGCATCGCCGCGAGGATGACGGTCGACACGAGGTGCGCGATGGCAGCAGTCGCCAGACCGTACTTCCAGAACAAGACGAGCCAGACGACCGCAGCCGCAAGCCAGAGAAACAGAGCGCCGTAGATCGGCGCCGAGGCAAAAGGCTGGGGGGTCAGAACGGCCGCAGGCAGCGCCGCCACGACCAGTCCGATCCCTGCGCCGAGTCGGTCGCACAGACTCGGCACGAGCATGAGAAGAATGCTCGCAGAGGCCACGACGAACACCAGCTTCACCAGGAGGAGGGCCAAGCCTGGGATCAAGGCGTTCTGCCACAGTGGACCGAGAAGCGAGCTCCACGGCACGACGATCCCGGCATCAGCCAACTCGGGAACCAACAGCAGACCGACGAGTGCCAGAACGACTCCGTACCCCACACCACGCAGACTCGAAGCCGCCACGACGCTGTTGCTCCACTGGGCTCTGAAGAGAGCGTCGAATGCAGCGAGCCGCGTTCTCCAGACACCCTGAGCCCAGGACTCGCCAAGAGCCGTCGCCATCGCCGAGACCGCCGCCAGGGCCGGCAGCACGACGACCAGCGCCAGTACCACGAATAGCCAGGTCGTCTGAATCCGGGTGAGGTTGCCGATCGCCGAGCTCTCCGCTGCGGCCCGTGCCCCCAGCAGGTAGGCCACGGCACCGCTCGAGAGCACCAGAACGAACACATGGACCGCTCGTCTGACGCCCACCGTGCCTCGGTGATAGTTGCGCACGAACCCCAGTGCAATGAACGGGAGCACCAGAAAGACCGTCAAGGCCTGAACCGTCGCCAGCAGCGTCGTCGGACGCAGACGGGCGAGTTGGGAGCCGAGCTGGGGGTCGTCGACCCAGCTCGAGAAGCCCAAGGCCTCGTCGCCGGAAAAGTGCACCTCGACGCCATAGCGCAGCCTCTCCCCGAGGACCCTCTCCAAGGACTCGAAGCGTACGACCATGCGAGTGGTGTCAGCCAACTCTGCTCGACGCACCGTCGGCGAACCGTAGCGCTCCAGGTCGAAGCCCTGCTGAACCAGGAAGTACGAAGCCCTCGCCTCGGCATCGACGGCGTTGAATTCGGCCGCCGGACCGTCGTCGACCGGCCCGCGCGTCGGCGCCCGCAAGAGCTGCAGCACCTCGCCATCGAGAGACAACAGCGCCCTCCGCGACCACGACTGCGCCGAACGGCCGGGGTCGTACTGGGTCAACTGCCATCCAGCCTGACGACGACGCAACTCCGACTCGGCCACACCGTCAGCCAGCGTCGTCGCCAGCCGCAGCTCGAGCGGAGGACTTGGCCTCAGCATGGCTGACACATAGGACCCGTCTGCCGGCCCCCCGAGCTCGTGCCAGCGTTCTTCAGCGATCAGGGACGCCGCAGAACGATCGAGCTCGACGACCGGGGCATGCGGAAACGCCCGATGGAACGCGGGCCCCAGAGCCAGGGCCGCGCCTGCAACGACGAGCACCCAGACCACGAGCTGCCGGGTACTGAGCAGATGATCGCGGGCAAGACTCATTCGGGGTCGGCTACGGCGAGGGGGCCTGCAGGTTGCCCAATCTATCTGCTCTCAAAATTGATTTCTCCCGCAAACGCAAAACGCGAGCGCTCCGGTCGCGATTCCTGGGAATCCCGACGGACGCTCGCGCTTGCGGACGGAGAGACCGTCCTACTACGACCAGACCGACTCGATCAGCTGAGGTTCGAGATGATCGCGTCGCCGAACTCGGACGTCTTGAGGAGGGTTGCCCCGTCCATCTGGCGCTCGAGATCGTAGGTCACCCGCTTCTGGGAGATGGTTGCACTGATCGCGTTCTCGATGCTCGACCCGGCTTCCTGCCAGCCCAGCCAGTTGAGCATCATGACTCCCGAGAGAATGACCGAGGACGGATTGACCTTGTCCTGGCCGGCGTACTTCGGCGCCGTACCATGGGTCGCCTCGAAGAGCGCCACCCCGTCAGCCTCGTTGGAGCCTGGCGCGAGTCCGAGACCACCCACCTGGGCCGCAAGAGCGTCGGAGAGGTAGTCGCCGTTGAGGTTGGTGGTCGCAATCACGTCGTACTCGGCCGGCCGCAGCAACACTTGCTGGAACATGGCGTCCGAAATGCGGTCCTTGATCACGATCTTGTCCTCGGGCTGCTGACCGTCGTGCTGATCCCACAGCTCGTCCTCGGTGATCGTGACGTCGCCGAATTCCTCCTTGGCGAGCTCGTAGCCCCACTCCTTGAAGGCGCCTTCGGTGAACTTCATGATGTTGCCCTTGTGCACCAGGGTCACGCTCTTGCGATTCTGGGCGATCGCGAACTGGATCGCCTTGCGCACGAGACGCTTGCTACCGGTGATCGAGATGGGCTTGATGCCGACGCCGCTGTCGCCGCGCACCTTGGCTCCGAGCGACAAGTCGAGATAGTCGATCAGCTTCTTGGCTTCGTCCGACCCTTCTTCCCACTCCATGCCGGCGTAGACGTCTTCGGTGTTCTCGCGAAAGAGCACCATGTCGACCTTCTCGGGCGTCTTGACGGGCGAGGGCACGCCGTCGAAGTAGCGCACTGGCCGCACACAGGCGTAGAGATCCAGGATCTGTCTCAGCGACACGTTGAGCGACCGAATCCCACCACCCACGGGAGTGGTCAGGGGACCCTTGATGGCGCAACGGTAGTGCGCCACCGCATCGGGAGTCTGCTTGGGGAGCCATTCTCCGGTCTTAGCGTGAGCCTTTTCACCGGCGAGGATCTCGACCCATGCGATCTTCCGCGATCCGCCGTAGGACTTCTCGACCGCAGCGTCGAGAACTCTCTGGGAGGCGGCCCAGATGTCGGGACCAATGCCGTCACCTTCGATGAAAGGAACGATGGGATGGTCGGGAACGACCAGCTCACCGTTCTCGAATCCGATCTCCTGGCCGTCTTGTGGAGGCACCAAATCGTACGTACCGCTACTCACCCTGCCACCTCCTCGAGTGACGCGAACCCGCACCGGATCCGCAAAGGTTGCGTGTTTGTTTCGTCTGACTCTCGGGCCGGAGTTGGCCTGGCGTTCCGAGCCGCGCGCACGCGCACCTCAAAGAGGACACCGGTGCACTCCGTGGATCATCCGAGAGAGCGGCCGACGGTATCACAGGGACCTGCAGCGAAGTAGGTGATCAGATCCAGACGCCCAACCGCTCCACCGCACCCCCGACCCGCTGGTACACTGGGTCCTTCGACTCACACTCAAGGTTCAGATGGGATTGCAGATCAGGTGCAGATCGAAGTGCGGGTCGGTGTGCAGATCAGAGCGCAGATGGGAGCGCAGATGGGAGTGCTCGAGAGGGCAGCTTTGACCGTCGGCGGCTCCGATCGATGCCCGAGAAGCACTCTGAACGGACTGCTGAACTGCCAGGCGGGACGAGCCGTGCAGCACCGGGAATCGTCCTGACCCGCCGAAATCCGGCGCGCACGCGCCGAACCTACACACATCACAGAGTGGTGACTGCAAAGTGGTGACTTCCCCATGATCGTCGAGAAGAAGCAGATCAACGGCTTTACGATCCTGTCGATCGAAGGGGTGATCAAGCTCGGCCAAAGCGCCCAGTTCCTCGCCGACGCGCTCAAGAGAACGCTCGCGGAAGACGAAGGCCACGTCCTGCTGGACCTGGAGAAGATCAACACGATCGACTCCACCGGCATCGGAGAGCTCGTCGGCTACCTGGTCCGTTTCCAGGAGAACAAGCGCAAGCTGATGCTCATCAAGCCAGCCGAACGCATCCGCAAGCTGCTCGAAGTCGCTCACGTGGCTCAGCTCTTCCCGATCTACGACGACGTTGACGAAGCGATCGCCGCGGAGTCCTGAGCGTCAGGGGTCGAACGCCACGATCAGACCCGATGGGCCAGCCAGACCCGATGCGCCCAAATCCCAGACAGGCCAAGACTGATGTGCGGGCGCTACACGATCACCAAACCCGGTGAGATTCTGGACGAGGCCTTCGACGAGTTGGAAGCTCAGGGACTCGAGCCCCTCCGCGACTCGGCGAAGGCAAAAGACCTGAATACCGCCCGCTTCAACCTCGCTCCCACCCAGCCTGCCCCGGTCATCACCCAAGAGGGTTTCAGAGCGAGCGCCCGAGCCATGCGCTGGGGCCTCGTTCCCTCGTGGAGCCAGGGACCTCGCGGAGCGCCACTGATCAACGCCCGCATCGAGACCATCGACACCAAACGTTCTTTCGTCGAGAGCTTCGAGCAACAGAGATGTCTCGTGCCTGCCGACGGCTTCTATGAGTGGACCCCGGGGATCAAACAGGCCAACTTCATCCACCTCGAGGGCGGCTTCTGTTTTGCGGGGCTCTGGTCGCGCTGGCAGGACACCAGCCAACCCGCGACGACTCTCGATTCGTTTGCAATCGTGACCGGTGACGCCAACTCCTGGGTGGAGTCACTCCATCACCGCATGCCACTCGTGCTCGACCCCGCTGACTACGCCGCCTGGCTCGATCCGTCGTTGACGAAACGAGAACCGCTCCTCGACATCCTGGGGCGCCTGTCACCCCATTGGCACCATCACCCGGTGGGCCGCGAGGTCAACAAGGTGGCAAACGACGATCCGAGCCTGCTTCTCGAAGCTTCACCCGAGCCGCAAAACCTGACCCTGTTCTGAGGGCGTTCTGAGGGCGTTCTGAACGCGCAGACGGCGTCGCCGCTCAGAGGTGCTCGAGGACCCAGCCGGCCTGCTCCATGCGCTCGAGCACGATCTCGACCCGCTTGCGGTAGGCCCGACTGTCCGAACCGGGTCCCCAGCGCTTCGGACTCGGCAACAGGGCGGCGAGCTCGGCAGCCTGTCGAGAGTCGAGGTTTGCGGCCGTTGTACCCCAGTAGTGTCGCGCCGCGGCCTCGGCACCGTAGATCCCATCACCCATTTCGACGACGTTGAGGTAGATCTCGAGGATTCGTTGCTTCGACAGTTCGGCTTCCAGTTGTCGGGTCAGCACGATCTCCCGGAGCTTGCGCAGGGGGGTTGCGCGACGGCGACAACCAGAGGTTCTTGGCCAGCTGCTGGGTGAGAGTGGACGCGCCTCGCAGTCGGTTGCGATCGCTCAGAGTCTCCTCGACGACAATTCGAATCTCGGCGAAGTCGAAACCGTCGTGACCAAAAAAGCCGATGTCTTCCGAGACGACGACCGCGTGTTGGAGATCGCGCGCGATAGCGGCTCTCGGCACCCAGCTGATCTGTGGCTCCGGACGGCCTTCGCGACGTAGACGGTCTCGCGCTCGCTCGAGGAATGCAGTCGTCTCTGGATTCGTGTCGACCAAGGAGGCGACGTCGGGCCAGCGCAAGGCCTCGATGGCAAACAGCAGCGCCAGCACTCCACACGAGACGAGCGCGAGGAGTCGAGCTCTTGAACGCTGGCGTCGCCACCACGACCGCGGCGAGCTCTTCGGTTGCTCGCTGTGAGACCCGCTGCGCTCCACGACTCACCTGGCCACGCAGCCAGCTCCTACTCGCCGTCCTCCGAAGGGCCACCCAACGAGAACCTCCCTGCGAACGTGCTGCGCTTGTCCGGACTGCTCCACGTGGCTCCGAGCTGGCTGCCGCTGTAGGAGTGTTCGATGGCAACACCCGGGTGAGCGTCAGCCGACGCGGCGAGCGGCGGATAGAAGACGGTCTCGTTGCCGCATAGATGATCGCCTTCGTGGAGCGAGCGCGATCGCACGAGCGCGATATCGCCGGCGACCAACTCGCCACCTCCGTGATGCCCGAGCGCCACCCCAACTGAACCCGACACCACGTCGACGACTTCATCCAGCAACGAGCCGGTGAGCTCTCGCGCCATGGCGACCAGCGCCTCCTGCTGCTCGGCACTCGCGCGTTCGTCGACGACCAACAGAGCTCGCGCTCCTGTGAGCTCCGTGTGCGGATCCCCGAGCGTCGACTCGGAACGCACCACTGCCGCGACGCCGAGATCGTCCAGCGAGACCCCTTCCCAGAACCCGCTCTCGACCTGCCAGCCCAGCACGGCTTCTTTGCCCGTCAAGTTGACTTCGGAATTCCCAAAACAAGGACCCGTGTACACGTCAGCGGTACGGGCTTCGACGTAGCGGCCGGTCACGCCGTCGACGGGCGCCGAGTCGGAGCCCTGGACGGGCAGGACACCTGCCAGTCCGACCGACGCGCAACCTAGGCACCACCATACCGGTCGCTCCAGCCATACCAGTCGTTTCACGATCGTCTCTTCATGACGGTCTCTTCATGACGGTCTCTTCATGACGGCGTCTTCATGATCGTCTCTTCAACGGTCTTCTCGTGGCACTAGTCGTCTCAGTCTTCGAAACATCGGCGATCGCTACGACAGCTGTCACGGTCAGCCACGGCACCGTCCGGCCCGAGGCAGTTCATGCTGTGGGTGCACCAGTGGAAGCCATCGTCGATGATCGGCAATCCGGGCTCAGGCTGCTGATCCAGGTACATGGCTCGCCAGCGTAGCCGCCGGCACACGACAAATCGCTCGTTCGTCTCGAGATCGACGATGTCAGGCATCAGGCAGTCTCCTCCCGAGCGGCGAGCTTCAGCACGGCGCGCTTGGTCGCCACCTGAGCGAGCCGAACCTTGTAGGCGTTCTTGCTGAGCGGCTTGGCTCCGCTCGCCGCCGCCGCGCCAGCGCCAGCGGCGGCACTGGCGTCGAGCTCCCGACCAACGAGGGCTTCACCCGCTCCGAGATCCACCCACGGCCGCGGGGCCACGTGCCCGAGCACTACCTTGGCACGGGTCACCACGTTCGCAGAGTCGGTGGTCACGGCGACGGAAGCCGTCGCGAGCGGCCAGTCGAGCGTCGTGCGCGGTCGGACCTCGTAGCTCGAGCTGACAGCACCGCTGGGCCCGTCCGGTGTGGGGACTTCGACGGCCACGACGAGCTCGCCATCCGCCAACGAGAACTCCGATTGATCTTCCCGGAGGGGCACCTGGTAGAGATCCTCGATCAGGACGCGACGCTCACCCTGAGTCGACGCCACGACGACCCTGGCACCGAGCGCACTCAGAGCCGGCGCCAGTGACGATGGGTTGACGAAGTAGGCCGGCCCAGACCCGAGGATGGCGTGGTAGCGGTTGTCTCCCTCCGGAACCATCGACCTGCCACCTTGCATCGCAAGCAAGCCAAATCCAGAGCGGAAGTACCAGCAGCGCGGTCGCTGACAGAGCTCGCCTCCCACAGTTCCGACCGACAGCATCTGAGGTGCTCTGATCTCGCGCGCAGCTTGCGTCACGGCGTCGAGCCCGAGCTCGTCAGCCGACTCGATGAGCTCGGCAAGAGGTGTCATTGCGCCGATGTGTACTACCGAACCCCGGTGTTCGACGCCGCGCAAGTCGGCAACGTCTGCCAGGCTGACCAACATCTCAGGCTCGATGACCTCGTCCTTGAGCAGAGTCGTCAGATCGGTACCACCGGCGAGTGGCAAAGCGCCAGGCCGCTTCAGTACGTCCAGGGCCTCCTCGAGCGAGGTGGGGCGGGCGTAGGCGAAAGCTCTCATGCTTTCTCCTCGAGGGCTTCTGCTGCCTCTGCCGCCATCAGGGTTTCTAGCACTCGCTCCGGGGTCATCGGGAGGCGCGGCACCCTATGACCAATGGCGTTCGCCACGGCGTTGCTGAGAGCAGCACCCGGCGAGATGACCGGGGGCTCACCGAGACCGATGACCCCACGCTCCTGGTGCTCGGGACCCTGCATCAAGACGGCTTCTAGCGTTCCGACGTCGCCAATTCCAGCGAGTCGGTAGAACTCCATGTCGGCATTGAGCAGCCGACCGCTGTGGGGGTCCGCAATCAACTCCTCGAAGAGGGCATAACCGACTCCCATGATCAGGCCACTGTAGATCTGACTCTCGGCCAGCTTCTCGTTGACCACGAGGCCGCAGTCCTGGATGGCCAGAAGCTTGTTGACCCGAGTGACCCCGGTCTCGATGTCGACCGTGACGTCTGCAATCTGAACGCCGCCCACACCGGAGTCGTTGAGCTTGCCCCGCCCGGGGTTGCGACCGCCGACGGTCACGGCCACGGCTCCGATTCTCGAGGCGGCCTCCTGCCAGGTCATCGACCGCGTCGAGTCCCCATCGACTTCGATCCGCCCTCCACGCGCCACCAGAGTCTCTGGCTCAGCCTCCAGCATCGGCGCCACACGTGTGAACACTTCGCGAAGGGCATCCATAGCGGCGCGACGCGTCGAGCCAGTCACACCGCCGACGGTGCTGCTTCCTCCCGAAGGTCCGGACTGCGGAAAGCGACTGTCTCCCATGCGCACCGTGACCTGGTCGATTTCGAGCCCGAAGGTCTCGGCCAGAACCATGGCGATGACGGTGCGCGTTCCCGTGCCGAGATCCTGGGTTCCGATGCGGGCTTCGACCGAACCGTCAGGGTTGACCGCAACGTCACAGCGGCTCTGATGGCCTCGACCACCCCAGGTGTGCAAGGACAGACCGAGGCCCCGCTGGAGCGGGCCGTCGTCGAACTCCGTGCGGGGTCGCCAACGCTCCCGCCAGCCGGTGCGCTCGGCAGCAATCTCCAATTGCTCTCGATAGGTGGCCTCGAAGCGACCGGTGAGCTCGAGATTGGCCAGCACGAAGTCGAGCGGATCCATCGCGAGCTCGGCGGCGACGTCATCCAGCGTCGCCATGGTCAAGAAGCACGCCTGAGGGTGGTTGGGGGCGCGCCAGGCTCGCGAGCTCTGGAGATGGGTGGGAACCGACGTGTGCTTCTTGCGCTGGTTGGGAACGTTGAATACGTAAGGCACTGGCACTGCGCCGGTGCCGGGACGCCCACCGCTTCCCCACGTCTCGGACTCCCAAGCCACCAGCTTGCCGTCCGCCGTGGCGCCCGCGCGAATCTTCGCGAAGGTCGACGGCCGACTCCCGGCAACGGCAACCTCCTGATCCCGATCGAGGAACATCTTGACCGGCGCCCCCGCATCCTTGGCGAGCTGTGCGCCGACGATTCCCCAACGATCCGGGGAGAACTTCGCACCGAAGCCACCACCCATGTAGTCGCAGCGGATGCGAACGTTTGCGGCCTTGGTCTCGAGCCCGCCGTCGACGAACTGCTGCGGCAACGTCGAGACCCCCTGGGTCGAAGCCCAGACGGTCACCTCGTCACCTTGCCACTCGGCCACCTGACCATGAGCCTCGAGACACATGTGAGCGATCTGGGGGATCGCCAGCTCGCGCTCCACGACCGTCGTCGCCGACGCGAACCCGGCGTCTGGATCACCTTGCGAGCGCTCTTGCGGTTCCTTCTTCTCGAAGGTCCCGTTCGGATCCTCTTCGATCACGTAGTGCTCGAGTACCTCATACTCGACGCGCACGGCTCGCAGGGCGTCCCGCGCAATATCTTCACTGACCGCTGCCACGGCCACGATTTCATCGTGTGCCCACTGGATCTCGCTTCCGACGTCCTGAATGACGCGGACGGCTCGCACACCGGGCATCGAGCGAGCGCCGCTGACATCGAGAGCCACGATTCGTGCGTGCGCGTGCGGGCACGTCAGCATCTTGCCGTGAAGCATCCCCGGCAACGCCTTGTCGTACGAGTACTTCGCAGCTCCGGTCGCCTTGACCGGACCATCGAGTCTCGACAGACGTCTCCCGAGTGTCTGGTGGGTGCCGGGCGCCGGCCACGAATAGTCAGCCACGTCGACCTCCGATCCCGTCGCCGCTCGCTTGGCCGGTCGATACGACCTTCACGCCGGAATGCGCCACGTCTCGCAGCCCCTGGTAGGTGCCGCAACGACACAGATTCCCCGAGAGCGCCCGATCGATCTCGTCATCGTCGGGATTCGGCTGCTTCTCGAGCAGATGGGAGAGAGCCATCACGAAGCCGGGCGTACAGAATCCGCACTGCTGCGCGTCGTGCTCGACGAACGCGGCCTGCAGCGGGTGCATCGAGTCAGGGGTACCCAGACCTTCGACCGTGGTGATCTCGGCTCCACCTGCCTCGACTGCAAGTCGCGAGCAGGCATAGACGAGCCGGCCGTTCTCGAGCACGGTACAGGCTCCACAGGTCCCTCGATCGCAAACCTTCTTGGGTCCCGTGACGTCGAGGTGATCGCGCAGGAGATCGAGCAGGGTGACCCGTGGTTCCACCTCCGCGAGACGCCGCACACCATTGACCGACAACTCGACCTCGGCGCGATCGTGGGGGCCGACGACTGTCACGTCGCCCGAGTCGGAGCTGGACTCGGACGCGGTACCCACTGAGGCTACCCCTCCCAGGAGTGCGCCGGCCGCGCCACCGCGCAAGAACGAGCGCCGAGATACCCCCGGCTGGTCGGTCCCCGGTCGTGTCGGAAGGTCTCGAGGCGGCTTCGTCTTCGAGCTCATCGACTCCCTCTCCAAAATCTCGGCAGCCGTCGACTGAGTAGGCTTCGACCTTCGATTCTAGACCAGCCCCGCCCCACAGTCAGGCTTCCCGGCCGCGGGATCGACGAGGGTCAGATGCGTCGGATGACGTCGATGAACTGGGAGAGCTTCTCGACGGTGAGGATGCCCAGGAGCTTCTCGCCGTCGGACACCAGCAGAGCTCGCGCCGGTCTCGAGTTGAGCAGTTGCAGGACATCCTCGAGGGGTGTCTCGGGCTCGATCAGCAGGAGATCACGGTCCATGGCATCGAGGACCGCGCCCTCCTTGCCCAGCTGCCTGATGCCTTCGAGCAGACGATGTCGATCGAGAAGACCGGCGATCCGACCCCACGCGTCGACCACCGGAAAGTCGCGCTGGTGGGTCGCCAGGAACAGGCGCGTCGCCCATTCGAGAGAGTCTTGGGGCGCTAGCGTCTCGAAGCGAGTCATCATCGCTTCTTTTGCGGTCCTGCCCTGCACCGTAGCGCGAGTGCGCGAGTACGCCGCCTCCTGCCCGGCCCCAAAAAAGACAAAAACCGCAATCAGCAGCAGCACCAGATTCTGACTCGGACTGAAGAGGGCAATCACGCCCATCAGGATCGCCACGCCTTGACCCAGCATCGCGGCAAATCGTGTCGCCTCCTGCTGACCGACGATCAAGCTGAGGAACGCGCGCAGGATTCGGCCCCCGTCCATGGGGAACGCCGGCACCAGATTGAAGGCGAACAACATCACGTTGATGACCAGCAGATTGCCGAGGATGTTGGTCACCAGGTCAGCACCCCCGACGAGGGCATCCTGAAGCTGCGAGATCGTGCCCATGGCCACCATGGCCACCAGGGTCACGAAGGCGATCACGAGGTTGACGAGCGGCCCAGCGAGCGCGATGAGCAGCTCAGCCACTCCGGCAGGCATGCCCTCGAGTCGAGCGATGCCACCAATCGGATAGAGCACGATCTCACGGGTCGTGATCCCGAATCGTTTGGCCATCAGCGCATGACCGAGCTCATGCAGCACCACACAGGAGAACACCAGAACCAGCAGCATGATGGCCGTCGAGGCCGGCTGGTCTCGACTCGCCACGACCAGTCCGAGCCACAACACCAGAAACAGAAAGGTGAAGTGCACCCGAATCGGGATGCCGAACAGGGTCAGCAGTTGCAGAGAGCTCGACGATCTCATGGAGACTCAGGACTCATCGAAGGCGGTGGGCATCAGTCGAGCGCCGGGGCACTTTGCACGATGACCGCGCTGGCGGCCAGATCGGTGAAGAAGTCGCGCAGCCGTCGCGCCCCTTCTTCGATGTCGCCGAAGCTGCCCGCATACGACAAACGGAGGTGGCCTTCGACTCCGAACGCCGACCCTGGAACGGCGACGACTCCGGCCTGTTCTAGCAGCTCGCCGGCCAGGTCATCAGTCGTCTCGAAACGCTCGCCAATCATCTCACGCACGTCCAAGAAAGCGTAGAAGGCTCCCTCCGGCTCCGGGCATCGGACGCCCGGCACATCTGCAAGCGCGCTCACGAGCTGTTCTCGATTGTGCAGACAGTGCATGACGTTGGCCTGGACCTGGTCCTCACCCTGCTCGAGCGCGGCCAGCGCTCCTGCCATCGCAAATGAGGTCGCGTTCGTAGTGACGTGGCTCTGCACGGCCGTCATCGCTCGAATCAGCGGTTCCGGTCCCAGGGCGTACCCGACCCTCCAGCCCGTCATCGCGTACGACTTCGAGAACGACCCGACCAGCAGCACCGAGTCGCCGTACTCTCGAGCGAACGCAGCGACCGAGTTGTGGCGCTTGGGAGCGTAGACGTAGCGTTCGTACGTCTCGTCGGAGATCAACATCACGCCACGACGAGCGCACTCCTCGACGAGAAGCCCGAGGGTCGACTGGCTGATGACGGCGCCCGTCGGGTTGCATGGGGAGTTGATGATGACGACACCCGTCGCCTCTGTGAAGGCTGCCACCAACGGCTCGGCATCCAGTCTGAAGTCGTTCGCCGGGTCGAGTGGAACGAGGACGGGAGTGCCGCCCGCCAGCTCGACCTGAGCCGGCAAACTCGACCAACACGGTGACGGCATCACGACTTCGACACCTGGTTCGACCAGGGCCAACACGGCCTCCATCAGCGCAGCTTTGGCGCCCACCGACACCACGACGTCACCTTGGCCCGTCCAAGGCGCTCCAAAACGGGCGGCATGATCGCGCGCCAATGCAACGCGTAGATCTGCTGGGCCCTCGACCGCCGTATACCTCGTGAAACCGGCATCGATCGCCCCTTTGGCGGCGACACAGGCACTACGAGGTGACGAGAAGCCAGGCTCCCCGGCCCCTAGATCAACTAGCGACGCCCCAGACTCTCGGAGCTCGCGCGCACGGCGGGCAACGTTGATCGTTTGAGACTCGCCAACGCGAAGCACACGACCCGCGAGACGCATACCCCATGCTACCATCGGCAACCTTCTCGAATCGCCGTCGAACGAGCCATTTCGTCGACCGCGAGGCGACTCCCCGGCGACACGAAACCCGATCGGCGAACCCGCAAGATCGGCCAGATCGCAACCTCTTCTCCGCTCTGCCATCCATGCTCGCGGCACGAACACTCCACTCGACGACGGCCTTCCTGGCAGCGCTAACGCTCTGGCTCGGCGCGGCCCTGCCCACCGCGGCGCAGTTGGAGCCCCCTCGGGGTCGGATGCAGAAGGCCCAGATGGAGGTCGTCACGGACCGCGACTCCTACGCACCAGGCGAAACGGCTCGACTGGCCGCCCAGGTGAGCATCGAAGACGGCTGGCATCTCCAGAGCAACACGCCCAGCTTCGACTATCTCATCCCGACCGAGCTCTACGTAGAGGCTCCGACTGGCTTTACGCCAGGCGATCCGGTCTACCCGGATCACAAGATGTGGCAGTCGGAATTCGAGGCCGAGCCGCTTGCGGTCTACGAAGGAGACCTGGTGATTCTGGGCACGGTCGCGGTGCCGGCGAGCGCCGAGCGCGGGCCCATCGAGGTCACGGCAACCCTGGCCTATCAGGCTTGCGACGTCAGCGTCTGCCTGCCGCCTACCGAAGTCTCGAAACAGGTGGTCCTGCTCGTGGGAGACCCGGGCGAGGCGACCTATGAAGACGTGTTTGCGGCTGCCCAGAGCGGTGCGACGTCAGGACCTGGATCGAGCACGGGCACGACCAGCGCCAGCGGTCTCGCCCTGATTCTCGGCGTCGGCTGGATCGGAGGATTGATCCTCAACCTCATGCCGTGCGTCCTCCCGATTCTCTCGCTGAAGGTGTTTGGCCTCGTCCAGACCGCCGGCCAGGGTCGACGCCACGTGACGCTCAGTGCTCTGGCGACGGCGGGCGGCATCCTGGTGTCGTTCTGGGCGCTGGCCACACTCGCCATCGTCGCTCGCTCGGCTGGTGAAGCGGTCGGCTGGGGGATTCAGTTCCAGAACCCTGTCTTCGTGACCTTCCTCGCAGTCGTCCTGGTGTTTTTTGCGCTCAACATGTGGGGGCTCTTCGAGATCCCCATGCCTTCGTTCCTCGCTGGGGGCTCTGGAGCTTCTCACGGGCTCGTCGGACATTTCGGCACCGGCCTCTTCGCGACCTTGATGGCCACACCTTGCTCCGCGCCTTTCCTGGGTACGGCCGTCGGTTTTGCGCTTTCCCAGCCAGCCGTCGTCACCCTCGCCGTCTTCACCGCAGTCGGCGTCGGAATGGCCACCCCCTACCTGCTGCTGGCCGCCACACCGGGAGCCGCCAAGCTCCTCCCCAAGCCGGGAACCTGGATGACCACGCTGCGGGGAATCATGGGCTTCCTCCTCGCGGGAACGGTCGTGTGGCTGCTGTACGTGCTGGCCGCACAAATCGCACCGGCGTCACTCGCTCTGCTCCAGATCTCCCTGCTGGCCATCGGACTCTGCGCCTGGCTCCTGCGTCAGTTCCACAGCAGTGGCAAGAAACTCACCGCCGGAGTCGGCATCGCTGTCTGCGCGATTCTGGCGATGGTCGTCGCCGAGCGCGCTCCTGCAGCAGTCTCGGGCGGTGCGGTCGAATCCAAGATCTCCTGGGTCGTCTTCGACGAGACCGAAGCACACCGGATCGCGTCCGAAGGCGGCATGGTCTTCGTCGACGTGACCGCCGACTGGTGCGCCACCTGCAAAGTCAACGAGCGGCTCGTGCTGGAGACCGACGAAGTCGCCGGAGCCTTCGATGAGCATGAGGTCGTGGCGATGAAGGCGGATTGGACGAACCGCGACGACACGATCGCTGAGTACCTCGCGAGCTACGGCCGCTACGCCATTCCCTTCTACGCGCTCTATCGACCTGGGCAAGAGCCGCACGTCTTCGGCGAGCTGTTGAGCAAGAAAGACGTCATTCGAACACTCGAAGCCAGTCGCCAGACGGCCTCTACTTCGAGCACCGACTGACAATCGCAACAGACCGGCCGCAACAGACCGGCCGCAACAGACCGGCCGCAACAGACCGGCCGCAACACATCGGCCACGACGGCGGCCGCACTCCTGGTGCGCGCCCAGCGACTCGCTCAGTCGGTCAGCCTCGAGACATCGCGAGCACCCGACTGATCTGGCAAAGCGGTCGCCCGCTCTCCTCGGCCCAGGTGTTGAAAGCCTCCTGGGTGGCGCGAAGCGCCTTGATGGACGTCGGCGCCTTCTCCACGACCTTCTCCTCGATGAGGGTCTTGACCACGTCTTCGGTGAGGATGAAGGTGTCTTTGCCTATGAAGCGCAACATCATGGGCCCCGTGTTGCCGCCCAGCCTGGCTCCGTTCTTCTTGAGTTCGAGCCACAGGCCTACGACGTCGGCCGAGGGCCAGGCACTCACCATCTTCGCGAAGGACCCATGTTCCTCGGCACGTTCTTCGACATAACGGGCGTTCGCCACGACCGACTGCAGCTTCTTGAGGTTGCGAATGACGCCCTGATCGTTCATCAGATCGTGCACGTCTCCC
>JANQPS010000993.1 GCA_028285365.1 Thermoanaerobaculia bacterium
AAGGCCCTCTGCCCGCAAAAAGCCTCGAGGGGCGACGATCTCTCGTCGCCCCCGTCGCGCTGGCTACGGGATCACCGAGACAGCGCTCTGGACATCAGACGTCGCCGTCTTCTCGCTCGAGCACCGGGGCCAGCTCGACCAGCTCACCCGACTCGATGCTGAACGGGACCTCGAGCGTTCGGTACCCAGGCCGAACCACCTCGAGCACGTGATCACCGGCGTCTACCAGGAGGGCGGAGTGGAGTCTCTCGAGCTCCGCACCGCTACCGATCAGGCGGCCATCGAGATACACGACGGCGTCTCTGGGCTCGACGTCGATCTGGAGCTTTCCCGCAGGCTGACGTTGGTCGCGCTCGACCCTCTCCCGCTCGAGGCTTTCGTCGCGCGTTCCCCCGCGCCAGGAATCATCCGACGGTGCTCTTCGCGGTCTCGTTGGTGGCGCCACGCGACGATCCGGACGTTGTTCTCGACGTTCGTAGAGATCGTCGCCCCGATCCATTTCGTCCGCCTTGGGCTCCAGGGGTCCCAGCTGTGCAAACAGCTCCTCCGGTGACTTGGTAGCCCCCTCGACCATCCGCTCCTTGAGCGCCATGACGACTCCGGGCTTGATCTCGACCCGGCGAGCCAGAGACTCGTACCCTTCGAGATGGATCACGATGTGATGCTCACCCTTGTCCAGCCACAAGTACCTCGGGAAGCCATCGAAATCACCCACGTCTCCGACCAGTTTTCCATCCACCCAGACATCGGCCTTCTTGGGTTTGATATTGAGATCGATGGCTCCGGCATCGGGGTTGAAAGCGTAGTCGTAGGGGACACCGGCGTACACGGGATAGGACGGCCATCCCCAGTAGCCGTAGTTCCAGTAGCTCACGTACGGGCGGTAGTAGGACCGATAGCCATAGCGATACGGCCGATAGTGAGAGCGATAGCCGCCACGGTAGCTGCGACCGCGATAGCCCCGATAGCGGTCACCCCGACTGCTTCGACGCACTCCATGGCCACGACGATCGACCGCGACCGACGCCCCCACGAGCGCCTGGGTCGTTCCGATCGTGGCCGCCTGAGAAGCCGCTCCGGCAGCCGAGGAGCCCGGAAAGCCTAGAGTTAGCAGCGCTGTGCCGGCTACGGCCAGCACACCGAGCGAAACACGAGCTCGGGTCTCCTCGACGGCGGATTGCCGCTCGTTGCCCGCGTCTTTTCGGAATCGTGTGAATCGAATCTGCATGGTCGTGGACCTCCTTACCGGAGTCGGAGCTCAACTCGCGGCTTCGTGACGATCGCCCCACCCTCTGTGAAGACCTGCGATGTAGTGATAGCGCAGAACATCTTCCCAAAGGGTCGGTGTGCTCACAGGCAGGTTTTGCAAGGCGCGGGCCAGCATCCAGCGCACCCTCTGAACGGTGCGACTCGGCATCGCTGGTGGTCCTTCTTCGCCAAGGCCCAGGAAACCACCCAGCTCCGCATGACGCTGAAAGAAGACGACCGCGCAGTACCCGGCCTTCTCTTGTCGCACTGCAAACCGAGCCAAACCCGTGGGATGGTCGTGCTGCACCACGGCCTGTGGTTCGTAGCGCAGGACCAGCCCTGACTGTTTGAGGCGATAGCTCAGCTCGATGTCTTCCCAGGCCGGGTACGGGAAGCCTGTGTCGAACGGTTCGTCGATCAGTAGCTGACGCGGAAGGCTGAGGTTGGAGGTGTAGAAGAAGTTGAACGGAACGTCCTGAGAGTCTTCGATCAGCGAATACCCGAATTGCAATCCGAACTCGTTGATGTAGCGCAGGAACGGATTGAGCCTCATACGATCGTGCCAGCGCGTATAGCCGATGACTGCCAGGCTTCGTGCGATCTCGCCATCTGCCCGCCGGTG
>JANQPS010000999.1 GCA_028285365.1 Thermoanaerobaculia bacterium
CTCCCTGCTCGGTGATGATGGCGGCGACGAGGTCGTTTGGCGTCACGTCGAAGGCGATGTTCATGGCGTCGGTGTCGTCGGGCGCGACGTCGGTGCCAAACACCTGAGTCACCTCGCTCCGGTCACGCTGCTCGATCGGAATGTCTGCGCCGGTCGGCGTTGCGCGATCGATGGTGGATAGGGGAGCCGCGACGTAGAACGGCACGTCGTGACGATCCGCAAGCACGGCGACGGTATACGTGCCGATCTTGTTGGCAACATCGCCGTTGGCCGCAATGCGGTCGGCCCCGACGACGATACGGTCGACCCAGCCGCGAGTCATGAGTGCCCCGACGCTGTTGTCGGTCACGAGCTGGTGGGGAATCCCGAGACGGGCCAGTTCCCAGGTGGTGAGGCGCGCACCTTGGAGGAGGGGACGCGTCTCGTCGACCCATACCTTTGCCAGGGCACCTGCGCTGTGGGCCGCTTCGATGACACCCACAGCCGTACCGAAGCCCGCGGTCGCAAGCGCGCCGGCGTTGCAATGGGTGAGAGCACGATCGCCGTTCTCGAACAGCGTGGCGCCGTGCTGGCCAATCCGCCGATTCGTCTCGATGTCCTCCCGGTGAAGCTTCTGGGCCCAGGCCAAGAGGGTGTCTTTGAGCTCGTCGGCCGGGGTCGCCGCAGCGAGGGCGCGCCCTTGATCCAGCGCCCACTTGAGGTTGACCGCCGTTGGACGAGTCGACTCCAGCAGATCAGCGGTTTCATCGAAGCTCCCTGGTCCGCCGTCGATGACGCCGACGACCAGACCGAAGGCCGCCGCCACCCCGATGGCGGGTGCCCCTCTGATCGACAATCTGCGGATGGCTTCAGCGACCTGTTCCGGGTGGCGGCAGTGGAGCCAGGTTTCTTCTTTGGGGAGGAGCGTCTGATCCAAGATCCACACGGCGTCGTCGCGCCAGTAGAGGGGAGTAAAGACGTTCGATCCGGTCTCGTTGGCAGTCACTTCGGCCACCTTGCACCTCCCGATGAGCAGCGGTGTCTTCGTCTATCCGCGGAGCGACCCGGTTCTATCAGCCCCGCAGCCAACCTGTACACCGCAGGCCTTGCGGGGCCAGGACGGGCCTTCACCCTCGTCGGTCCCAGAACGACGATGGACGCTGATAGTGTCCGCCGGTTCTCGGGGTAACGCGTGCGTGAGCGCTGACAGCGACTTCGAGATCCACACTTTTGACTGTTCGGTCCGCCACCAGCGGACCTTCGATACGCCGCAAAACGGAGGCTCTAGCCAAGAGCACGTGCCTACCGCGGCGAGGGAGAGAGACATGAAGGGCGACTCCAAGCATCGCGGGTTCGCAACGCGCGCCATACATGCTGGCCAGCAGCCGGAGCCGGTTACCGGGGCGGTGAACGTGCCGATCTTTCAGACCTCGACCTACGTCCAACCTGAGCTCGGAGCCGAGGTCGACTTCGACTATGCCCGGGTCAAGAACCCGACTCGCACCGCCCTCGAGGAGAACGTCGCTTCACTCGAAAGCGGTCTTTCCGGTCACGCCTTCGCATCGGGCATGGCCTCCCTGACCGCACTCTTCACGACCGTGCGCTCCGACGAGCACATCATCGTTTCCCACAACGTCTACGGCGGCACCTACCGACTACTCGAGCAGGTCCTCGATCGCTATCGCCTGCGTGCGTCGTGGGTCGACACGACAGACCTCGACGCGGTCGCCACCGCCATGGAAGACACGACTCGTTGGGTGCTCATCGAGTCTCCAACAAACCCGATGATGGACATCACCGACATCTCCGCCGTCTGTGATGTCGCTCACGCTCGTGGCGCCAAGGTGGCCGTCGACAACACCTTCCTGTCACCGTTCTACCAGCGGCCCATCGAGCTTGGAGCCGATCTCGTCATGCACTCGGCAACGAAGTATCTCGGTGGTCACAGCGACTGTCTCGGCGGGGTTCTCGTGACCAACGACCCGGCCGACGCAGAGTGGTTTGCGTTCGTTCAGAAGTCCGCGGGAGCCATCCTGGCTCCTTTCGAGGCCTATCTCATCTTGCGGGGCATCAAAACGCTGCCAGTCCGTATGGAGAGACACGAGTCGAACGCACGAATCGTCGTCGATGCACTCGCGGACCACCCCAAGGTGGAGCGCCTCTACTATCCCGGGCAGCATGACCATCCCGGTCATGAAGTCCAAAAACGTCAGGCCTCGGGGTTTGGTGCCATGGTGTCTTTCGATGTCGGCTCCTTCGACGCAGCAAAAGCTTTTCTCGACAACATCGAAGTCGTCACTCTCGCAGAGAGCCTCGGTGGCGTCGAAAGCCTCGCTTGCCACCCCGCAACCATGACGCATGCCGCCATTCCCCAAGAAGAGCTCGATCGACTCGGGATCACAGGCGGACTCGTGCGGATCTCCGTTGGGCTCGAGGACGGCAGCGACCTGGTCGAAGACGTCTGCAACGCGCTCGGCGCCATCTGAGGCTTTCGCTCGAGCGGAGCTGCCCTGCCCATTGCAGCCCGCCACCCCGAGTCGACGAAGCGACATACGCGCGAGTGGGTCGACGCACGGTCCTGAACGACTGCGCGAGGCAGTCATGGGCGTTCGCTGAGACTGGGCCGACGCGAGTCACTCCGACGTCTGTCCGAGTACCCATTTCAGGTACTCGTTTTCTGCACCACCCTCGAGCCTGACGATCTCGGGCACGTCGTAGCTATGGTGTGTCTGCAGATAGGAGCACAGGTCACTCCAGCGCTCAGCTGAGGTCTTCATGATCATGAGGCACTCCGTGTCGTCTTGTACGTCGTCTTGCCACTCATAGATCGATCGCACTCCGGGCACGAGGTTGACGCAGGCCGCCAGCCCCGCCTGAACCGCCCCTCGAGCCAACCGAGCTCCTTCCTCCTCCGATCCTGCCGTACTCAACACCACGAGGATCTCGCTCACCGTCCCTCCTCCCGACACTGACGGCGCCGACCGGACTCATGCGGGTCAGCCGTCCCAAGCGTCTTCGTCACGAAGATAGCGCATGATTCGCACGCGCCCGCGGCGGTTGTTGACTCGCACAGCCATGAGGTGACGGCCATCGGTGAGGTAGATCGTGCCCGGTGTCGAGACGCCGAGCGGACTGAACGAGGCGATGTCTGAGCGATTGAACCTCACTGGATCGTGAAGACGGCCAAGACGACGCCGCGGGTCGGTGGGGTCCCTCGGGTTGAGACCCGCAGGGAATCCGAAGGAGACCTGTCGGCCCAGATGAATGAGATCCCTGATGGGCATCACTTCGGGGTCTCGTCCGCTCACGATGTCGTTGGTCCTCACTCCATCACCGTCGTCGTCCCGGTAGAGGCCGTACCGAACCACCGACTCCCCGGGAAAGAACTTCAGCCCGACGTTGGTGTTGTGTTTGATGGCATACGCACGAGCCAGTCTCAGGGTCCCCGTGATCTCGTTGGCGGCAAGGTCGAGACGAACGCCTGCAGTCCATGTCAAGAAGGGGGGAACGAGTATGGCGGTAGCAAGACCGAGCAAAGCAAGAACGAGCGCCAGCTCGATGAAGGAGTGGCCCGCTTGCCGGGGAGATTCGCCCGGCGATGCCGGGATATGACCGACACCCGAAGCGCATTGTTGATGAGCCATGTCGTACTCGAGTCGTCCGATTGACGAGCTCCCAAGAGCAAAGGCGGCAGACGAATCCACGCCACGGAAAGGTCCGTTGGCAGACAGAATCCGCCCGCCGCCTGCTCGAGAGGGAACTAACGACCGCCTTGACTCTCCTCGGCCTCGCTCCCACCACTGCGAGAAACCCGAACCTTCTCGCTCAGGGTGCTCTCTCCCTCGAGGACCACGTAGGGCTCGAGCAACTCGTAGGTACGCTCACCAATCCCGCGCACGAGCATCAGGTCGGCCTTCTCCTTGAAGCTGCCGTTCTGTTCGCGATGCTCGACGATCCGCTGTGCTACTGCCGGGCCCACGCGCGGCAGTAGCGCGAGAGTCTCGACTCCGGCCGAGTTCACATTGACCACCTCGCCCGAGGCTGCGGCGATCGCGGGCACCACCGTGGTCAGAATCAACAAGCAGGCTGCGATCGAACCCGCAATCAGTCGCTTTGCGGTCCGGGCGTGGGAAGTCGCTTCACTGTTGCTGTCAGTGTTCATCAGGTTCTCCTCCATCTCGGGGTTGGGTCAGGACGGATCCCGGCCGGTCGAGAAGCGCTCCATGGCGCCTCGCCATGGCATCGCCACGACTCTCCAAAGCGGCTCGCCAATGCGCCGCGCGAGAACGACCCCGCGCGGCACCCTTGCCGAGTTGCGTTGGTTCTTCTTTGGCCGGCACCTCCTTCCCGCAGGGTTCAAAGACGCGCTCTGACATGGCAAGAGCGCTGCCCGCGAGCGCCGAACACTCGCAGCGGGGCCGAAGCCTCTGAAAAGGCTGGCTTTAGACGCCTAGCGGCGGTCTCGTCTCAGGCGACGCGTTGGTCAAAAGACCTTGACGCGACGCGATCGAGGGCTCCGAGTCCGCACCCAATGACGAGCCCATGACGAGCTCCAATCGGCGACCCGTGACTCCTCTTGGTCGACAAAACGGTCGGTCAAGCGTTTTTGACCTGGCGCAAAGTCTTTTGACCGCGCTTCTCGACAGGCCTCTTTGACAGACCTCTCGACAGGACCACTCGAGAGGACCTTCTTGGCGTGGCAGACCATCGGCGCCACTCGCGAGCGCCAAATCGACAGTCACATCGGCAGCTACATCGGCAGTCACATCGGCAGGAGAAGCCGCTACCTGCACTCACGAACCACCGTTTGATCGCCGGATCCGGTAGATTACGCGGCTTATGGCCTCCGAAGCCCAGCAGCCGCCCACTCACTCCGTCTTTCGCGAGTACCTCGAGGCTCTGATCGTTGCCGCGATCTTCCTGGGCTTCACCAACACGTTTGTGCTCAAGACCTTCTACATCCCCAGTGGATCGATGGAGGAGACGCTACTGATCGGCGACCACCTGTTCGTCAATCGCTACATCTTCGGGCCCCAGGCGACAGGCATCGAGAAGGCCCTCCTGCCCGGCCGCGAAGTTCGCCGGGGCGACATCGTGATCTTTCGTTCCCCGGAAACACCGAAGCTCGACCTCGTCAAGCGCTGCGTTGGACTGCCAGGAGACGAGATCCTCGTCGTCGACAAGGAGCTCTATGTGAACGGGGAGCTATTCCCCGACGAGGGCTATACCCTGTATCGCGATCGTCGCGTTTTCTCGGCGTCGAGCGCCTTCGGTGAAAACGTTCGCAAGCGCGACAACTTCGGCCCGTTTCAGGTGCCCGACGAGCACCTGTTCTGCATGGGAGACAACCGCGATCAGTCCTACGACTCGCGATTCTTCGGATCGGTCCCCTATGCCCACGTCAAGGGCAGAGCCTTCCTGATCTACTGGTCCTACGGCGGCGAAACCTCCGACGGGACGTGGAAGGGCCTTGGCCACCGCGCGAGACAGTTCGCCAAGACGACTCTGGGCTTCCTCACCAAGACTCGCTGGTCGAGGACGTTCCATCTGATCCGCTGAGTACCGAGGCCGCCCGTTCCGAGGAGAGCAAGGCGCCCGCGAGCCGCCCGAAAAAGGCTGCTTCGAGGCGATGGTGGAGCGACTACCTCGAAATGGGCCTCGTGGCGACGATCATGGCTCTGTTCGCCCGAACCTGGGTGATCCAGGCTTTTGTCGTGCCGAGCGTTTCCATGGTCCCAACCCTCCTGCCGGGCGACCACTTATTGGTCAATCGCTTCGTTGAGACGAGCGGCCAGGGGATCGCCATGCGAGACGTTCAGCGGTCGAGTGTGTTGGTCGTTCGCGACCCGGGCGATCCGGCACGCCTGCTGGTCAAGCGCTGTGTCGGAATGCCCGGCGACACTCTGCGCATCGTGGACAAGGTCGTGGAGATCGACGGTGAGCCGCTCTTTGAACCCTACGCCTCATTCGTGGATCCCGATGTCTATCCCGCCTCGCGCTTTCTCGACCCGCCTCTGCGACATCGCGACAATCTCGGTTCCACCGAGATCCAGTCCGGCCAGTTGTTCTGCTTGGGCGACAACCGAGACGATTCGCTCGACTCCCGGGTGTGGGGCCCCGTCGAGAGCTCCGACATCATCGGCCAAGCCGTTCTCGTGTACTGGTCCACTCGGGCTACCGAAGTGGATCCGACCCATGCCGAAGAAGCGACTGGCAGCGACGCTCGAGCCAACCGAAGGCCTGGCGGCTTCGGCCGCATGTTGAGTTTTCTCGCGGAGGCGCGGAGTGAACGGCTCTTTCGCTGGATTCGCTAGCGCGAGTGGCGCAGCTGCTCGCAACCAAGGGCCCTCGTCGTGACAGGAACCGGAACTCGGCTGCCGCAAGCAGGCCATATTGTCAGGCCATACTGTGCAGACTCCGAGACGTCCATCGTGACGCGAGGTATCTGCTAAAATCTTTTGTTCGCGGCTGTTACGAGCAGCCATTCTCTTGTTTTTCTTATCGTCCCTGCCTGCGTTCCAGGAGGTTGAGCCCGATGAAAGTCGACACCGTCTCGCCACGCCCACAACAGGTCCCGCATTCCTCAACGCCTCGCCGAACATGGCGCGGACAACGCGGAGAGGCCCGACTCGCGTTCATATTCTGGACCGCCGTACTGGTCTTCGGTGGGGTCGCTGCTTTCGAGTGGGTCCCTGCGCGCATGAAGGTGGCAGAGTTCGAGGACTACCTGGTCGACTCCGCCCAACGAGCCGTTCGAATGGACCCCAAGGCTCTCAAGAAGGACCTCATGTGGAAGGCGGGGGAGCTGGATCTTCCGCTCGACTCCGACGATCTGCAGATCCAGGTGTCTTCCGGTAGCGCACGATTCATCGCCGAGTACACACTCGACCTCGAGTTTCCGTTCTACACCTACGACTGGAACGTGAAGCACGACGTCAAGCGACGCCTCTTCCGGTTCTGAGCACCGCCTCGCTGGTCGCCGCGGCCATCATCACTGCTGCTGCGGTAGGCAAGAGCAACTCTAGTCACACCGAGTCGACTTCGGGCTCGCTGAGCTCCGACTCCAGGCGCTCGAGCGCCTTCTCGCGGTCGTCCGCCCTGGTGAGTGGCCGGCCTATGACAAGGAGATCCGACCCTGCGTCGAGGGCGTCTCTCGGGGTCGACACACGTCGCTGATCATCTGAACTCGCACCGCTTCGCGGACGGATTCCCGGGGTGATCAATCGAAACGGCTCGGGACAGCTGGCTCTGAGGCTGTGCAGCTCGAGCGGCGAGCACACGACCCCCGCACATCCGGAGCCGTAGGCCAATTCGGCGAACCGACGAGCACGCTCCTCACTGCTCCCCGGGAAGTCGAGCTCTGCGAGGTCGTCTTCCGCGAGGTGCGTCAGCACCGTGACTGCGATGACCCGAGTGTTGCCCGCTGCCTCGGCAGCCGCCTCCAGCATGCGCCGACCGCCACTCGCGTGAACGGTCAAGAGGTCGACCCCTAGAGAGCGCGCGGCGCCCGCAGCGCCAGCTACCGTGTTGGGTATGTCATGAAGCTTGAGGTCCAGGAAGATCGATGAGCCATGTCGCAGTGCCTCATCGACGGCGGAGCGTCCCCACTCCACGTAAGCCTGGAGACCGACCTTGAGCACCCCGACCCTCGGTCCGAAGAACCGACACCAGTCGCTGAACTCGGACCAGTCGGCAGTGTCGAGTGCAACCGCCACTCGTTCCAGAGGCCGTGCCGATCGGGCGCCTCCCGTCCGGGAGAGAGCACTAGCAGACATCCGGCGCCATCCTTTCGCTGTGAGCGATGGGAGTCACCCAGGTCGATGGGCTGGATCGACGGGCCCTGGCGACTCGTTCTCTTGCGTATCGTTCGCTTGCGTATCTTCGGTCAGGTCGTGCTCTCAGCCTCATGGATGCTCCTCGTCTCGAGGCGTCGGCAGGACGATCGAACCAATGATGTCGCTGACGCTCGAGTAGCCTTGCTCCGCCAGTCTCGATTCGAGCTCGTCAACGAGCGACGGACCGCGCTGTGGATCGCGAAACAGCGCTGTGCCGACCTGTACTGCGCTGGCGCCGGCGATGAGGAACTCGAGCACATCATCAACGTCCTCGACTCCGCCGATGGCAATCACCGGGCAGTCGACGGCATTGACCACGTCGTAGACGATTCGCAAGGCGATCGGCTTGATCGCTGGACCAGAGAGCCCGCCGCGAACGGTATGCAGACGCGGACGGCGGCTCCAGGTGTCGATCGACATTCCTATGATCGTGTTGATCGCCGAGATCATGTCGGCTCCTGCATCGCGAGCCGACTTCGCCAATTCGGCTGGAGACGTCACGTTGGGCGACAGCTTGACGATCACTGGCTTGCTGGTCGCGCTTCGCACCGCTGACACCAACCCCGAGAGCATCTTGGGGTCGTGGCCGAACTCGATACCACCCTTCTTGACGTTGGGGCACGAGACGTTGAGCTCGACAGCGGCGATACCCGCCTGCGCATCGACCAGCTCTGCCAAAGCCACGTAGTCCGCCTGAGCGGTCCCGAACAGGTTGACGATGACCTGGGACGGGTAGTCCGCGAGTCCAGGGAGGACGTCGTCGAGAAAGGCATGGATCCCGATGTTCTGCAAGCCGATGGAATTGAGCATCCCGCCCCTGGTCTCGCAGATTCTGGGCGGCGGGTTCCCCGGGCGTGGCGCCAGAGAGAGCCCCTTGGTGACGAGTCCACCAAACTGCTCGAGGGTCGTCAGAGGTGCGAACTCGAGTCCGTAGCCAAAAGTACCGCTGGCCGTGAGGATCGGGTTCTGCAGCTCGAGGTCACCGAGACGCACACTCAGGTCGAGCGCACCGCGACCATCGGTCGCCGACGACACCTCTCCTCCGGTAGAACCCGGCTGGGTGTTGGGGCTCACCAGCTCACCTCGGCAAGATCAAACACCGGGCCATGCTTGCAGCAAAGCTGAATCTCGCCGTTGACCATCTGAACGGCGCACCCGAGACAGGCTCCGTAGCCACATCCCATGGCGGTCTCGAGCGCCGCCTGGCCCGGACAGTCATGTGCGGCCGCAAGCCGGGCCACGGCTCGCATGAGACCTTCTGGCCCGCAGGTGAAGACATGTTGGTAACGACTCTCGGCCAGACCTTCGGCAAGCACCTCTGTGATCAGGCCGTGATGCCCGGTCGACCCGTCCTCGGTACTCGGCAGATAGCGTCCACCACTACGCCTCGCCAGTTCGGCGAAGGTTACCGATGCGGCGAGATCGACTGTGCTTCGTCCGCCGTAGAGAAAGTCATGTTCGACCGATCTCTCGCTGAGTGCACGTTGGAGGAGCAACAAAGCGGCCGAACCTACTCCACCCGCCACGAGGGCCGCACGGCCGCGCGACGGAAGAGTGAATCCGACACCGAGGGGGCCAAGCACAGCGACTTCGTCACCAGGCCGGCACTCCGCGAGAGAAGAGGTTCCCGGGCCGATGATCTTGCCGAACAGCTGGATGTGACGCTCTCCGTTCGTCGCGCCCTCCAGCGGTTCCTGGTCGAAGACCGAGAACGCACGCCTGAGGAACGGCTTCAGGCGGAGCTCGCTCGGCGACGCCATGGCCATGACGAACTGTCCAGGTGCACTCACACCGAAGGCCGCCGGCACCTTCAGATGGAGCGCATAATAGGGCAGAGGAAGGGGCTCCACCGACAGGACTTCAGCCAGTACGTCCTGCACGGCGGTGCCGGAGCCATCGCACTCGCCGCTAGCGACATCTTGGGCGCCCATCGCCCGCGCACAGTAGCAGACACCCATGGCCAGCGACCAACCGCGGCAGACATCCGACTCCTCGTCCGACGCCAGCGCCTTCGAGCTGTACTTCCTCGTGCCTGTGCAGGCATTGGTTCCAGGGGTCTTGGCCGGTTTCCAGGTCGCGGGCCTGCTGTTCTTCCTCAACCCACACTGGCGCTTCGAGGCCGGCCCGTTGGCACGAACGATGTGGCTCTACGGGATGATTCTCGGTGGCGCCTTCTCGCTCCTGCAGCTGCCGTTCACGTGGGGCAAGCCCCAGCGGGCTCGCAAGCTCCTTCCCTGGGCTCTCGTTGTCGCCTTTCTGGCTGCCGGCATCACGCACTGGGTCCATGCTTCGTACTTTGCTCTCTACCTGCCGCCGGGAATCAACCGTAGGTTGATCAAGGCGGGTGTCTGGCTGTCGCTCGCCGGCCTCATCGCCTTCTACTCTGCTCTCGTTCACACGTTGAAGGAGCGGCCGTACTCGCTGCGCTCACGCGCCCTTCTTCTCGTTCTCAGCATCCTGAGTGTCTACGTGGTCCTGGAGCGTCGTGAGGCCTTCGACCCACTGCCGCCTCCGACGCCACGAAGCTCGATCGCTGAGCCGGCCGAGCATCCGCAGCTCGTGCTCGTCGGAATCTCGAGTGCGACACTCGACGTCGTTCTCCCACTGGCCGAACAGGGCGCGCTACCGTTCTTCTCTTCTCTCATCGAGCAAGGCGCCTACGCTCGCTTGACCAGCGTGAGCCCGACGCGGTACGTGCCGCTTTGGACGTCGCTGGCAACGGGGAAGCTTCCCTTCCGACATGGGTCGGTCGCGGACGAAATCTACGCGGCAGACTTCGCCGACGACGACGAGGTCTTCAGGCTGCTACCCGTAGGCATTGGCTTCAAGCGTTGGGGAGTACCGGGTGGACGGCTACCCGAGTCGTCGATCGAAGCAGACAGGAGGTTTGGCTCCGCCGTCGCCTTTTGGCAAATGACCTCCCGCTTCGACGTCGAAACTCTGGTTGTGGGCTGGCCTTCCCCGAGCTCGCAGGTACGCGAGGCGCGCGGTGTTACGGAGAGCTACTTCGACGGCACCGGACCCCTCGCAACGAGCGCCCCTGGCCAGCCTGAGGCGCCGCTGCCCGACCCGTCGGCCATCGACCAGCAACTCACCGAGCATACGGAGCGGCTCCAAATCGATTCTCAACTGGCTCGTGATGCCATGCGAGACGACCTGGTGCGGCTGGCTACCGCAAAGGAGCTCCGCGCCCTGAGTCCCTCCCCAGCCGTCAGCTTCCTGCTCCTCCCGGGGCTCGAGGAGATCTCTCGCCGCAGCTACGGCGGATTCTTCTCGATTCACTTCGAAGGCAGACAGGACGAAGACGCGCGCCAAGCGTCCGACTTGCTGGCCGCCTACTACCGCTTTCTCGATGCCGAGCTCGAGAAGATCTGGGACTCTCTTCCCGAGTCAGCCATTCTGGGAGTGGTTTCCGCCTACGGCGTGCGCGAGCGCAATTCTCTGGAGCAGCTCAGCGGGGTCATCTGGACCGAGAGACGCGAGTTTGGTCGACTCGCTGGAGCGCCTGACGGCCTACTCGCTCTGCGCGGCACCGGCGTTCGTGGTGGGCGCTTCGTGAGCTCCGCTCAGCTCACTGATGTGACTCCGACCTTGCTCTACGGCATCGGCTTGCCGGTAGCACGAGACCTGGACGGACGTGTGCTGACGGACTTCTACGAGCCGGACTTCCTGGCCAAGCAGGCGATGGACTTTATTCCATCATATGAAACCGTTCCGCCTCGCCAGTCCTCTCTGGAAATCTCCAGAGATCTGTAAGCGCCGCGCTAGCTTCCGGCCACGGCCGATTGTCGGTTCACGGCTTTGTTGCGGGAAATCGCCGCACGCCTGATTTCGAGCCGGCATCGGCATCGGAGTCGCCCTTGGTTCCGGGACGCTGCATATGACACGCCCCTTCGAAGAAGGCTCCCTCTTCGATCACCAGGGCCGGCGTGTGGATCTCTGCCTCGACCTTGCCCGAAGGGGTGATCTCGTGCCGGGTGGCGGCGTTGATGACGCCTCTTACCGTGCCCGAGACGAACAAACGGCCCACCGCGATCTCTCCGTCGATCTCTCCACCATCACCCACGACAAGATCGCCCTTGGACGAGACCTTGCCTTCGAGAGAGCCATCGACTCGAAACGTGTCTTCGAACCGGAGCTCGCCCGTCATCTTGCTGCCAGCATCAAGAAAACCATTGAGCTCACCGGGCGCGTCACTCTTGAACATCGATGTCCTCGCGATCTGTCAGGAGCTCATACAGTCTCATGAGCTCGTCTTCGGAATGAAAGTGAATCCTAATCGTGCCGCCGCGACGCTTCCGCTTGATGTCCACCTTGGTCTGGAGGCTACGGGTGAGACGCTCGACTGCGGCACGGGTATGAACATCCTCGGACTGGCCCTGGGTGCGCTCGCGACGGGGAGTCGCCTCGGCTTCCGACGACAGCGCTGCCACGCGGGCTTCGATTTCGCGCGCGCTCAAGGACTCTTCTGCTGCAGCCTTGGCTAGATCGAGCTGGCGCACCGGATCTGCGAGACCGATCAGCGGGCGCGCTTGACCAGCGGTGATGTCGCCGGAACGCAGCCATTCGACGATCTGGTCTGGCAAGCGGAGAAGCCGAAGAGCGTTGGTCACCGAGGGACGCGATTTGCCCACACGAGCCGCGATATCCCCCTGCGAGAGTCCGAAGCGATCGCGGAGCGCTTCGAACGCCTCAGCCTCTTCGATCGGGTTCAGGTCCGCGCGCTGAAGATTCTCGACCAGCGCCAGCTCGAGGTACTCCTGATCGTCGGCAACCTCACGATAGACGACAGGCACATCCTTCAAACCGGCGCGCCTTGCCGCTCGCCAACGGCGCTCGCCCGCGACAATCCGATGCCGCCCTGCCCCACCGCCATCTCGTACGGCGACGATCGGCTGGAGAATCCCCTGGGTCTTGATGGACTCGGCAAGCTCGTCCAGACGGGAGTCGTCCCAAAGGGTTCTCGGCTGCTGGTCGTTGGCCACGAGCGCATCGATACTGACGGTGTGCTCGACAGGACCATCCTGACTCGCGGCCCGGGTTTCGGACCCCGCCCGCGTCTCGGCGTCTGGTGATGGCGAAACGGCGTCAGAGTCGCCGAGGAGGGCACCGAGGCCCCGACCCAGCCCGCGCTTTCGCTGCGATCGACGCTGGGCACTCATGCAGCGCGCTCCAGGTGCTCTTGAGCCAAGGCCAGATAGGCCTGGGCGCCACGAGACTTGATGTCGTAGTCGAGCACGGGAAGACCATGACTCGGCGCCTCCGCCAGCCGCACGTTTCGCGGGATGATGGTGTTGTACACCTCTCTCGGAAAGTGCGCGCGGACCTCACTGACGACGTCGCGGGCAAGGTTCGTCCGGTCGTCGTACATCGTCAGCAGAACCCCTCCGATCGCCAGGCCCGGGTTCATCGCTGCGCGCACCCTGGACACCGTGTGAACGAGCTCGCTGATGCCCTCGAGGGCGAAATACTCGCACTGGATCGGTACGACGACCTTGTCGGCCGCAACCAAGGCATTCACGGTGAGGTGGCCGAGAGACGGAGGGCAGTCGATGAAGACGAAGTCGTAGGCGTCCAACCCACCAGCCAGACACTTTTGCAGGGTCTTCTCCCACCCGTCCTGGCCGACCAATTCGACTTCGACGCCAACGAGATCCCGATGGGCAGGAACGATGTCCAGAAAGGGAAAGCCCGTGGGGCGGATGGCCTCCTCGAGAGTGCTCTCGCCCAGGACGACCTCGTACAGGCTCGGGTCGACATCGTCGACACCAAGCCCCCGGGTAGCGTTGCCCTGCCGGTCACTGTCCACGATCAGCACGCGGCGCTCGAGAGCGCCGAGCGCGGCGCCGAGGTTGATCGTGGTCGTAGTCTTTCCCACGCCACCCTTCTGATTGACGACAGCGAGGATCTCAGGCATGGGGAACGTCGGCTCCTATGGCACTCTCACGACCAAGGCTCTCCGTGCGTCGCGCTGGACGAACCAAGGGAGACCGGCTGCCGGACACAGACCGGGGGAATGTCGCTGGCGGACTCGAGGGCATGGTCAGGAACACGATCAGTTCTAGGCCGCTTTCTGGTAGAGATCCAGTCGACGAGAGTGGGCTCCGGGCAGCAAACGCGAATCGACTCGCTCGAGCGACCCTCCCGGCAACCAACCCCCTTCGCCGGCCCAGTGCATCACGAGCCCGCCGGGAACGAGTCGCGCGACGAGATCGCTCCACACGAGATCGGGCAGGGACACGGCGCGGAGAGTCAGACAGTCTAGCTGCTCGGGCACCCCATCAGGAAGGGGACGATCGATTCGTTCGACCAGAACTTCGAGCGAGAGCCCAGCCTGGCGTGCAGCTCGCCGAAGGAATACAGCCTTTCGAGATCGGCTCTCCGTCAAGACGACACGGGCGTCCGTCGCGGCGGCGAGAATCCAACCCGGGAACCCGGCACCGCTACCCACATCCAGCAACCGGGCCCCTCGAGGAACCCATTGCGCCGCAAGCAGAGACTCCGCGTAGTGTCGCGACACGGCTTGGCCCGCCGAGCCTGGGCCAATGAGGCTGGAACGAGCGGCCCACTCTCGAAGCAGCACGTAGTGGGCGTGAAGGCGGCCGACGACGACCTCATTCGGGCCACATCCCGCGCGCCTCAATTCGTCGGCGAACTCTGAGCGAGACAGACTGGGGAGCTCAGCTGCCATGAGCCTCTACCACTGGCGCGGCTCCGCGAGCGAGCCGCGAAGAAGACGATGTTTCACGTGAAACATCTCGCACGCCTCGGGCGCACACGTTTCACGTGAAACCTCGCCTTCGGGCTCAGGCCTGCCTAACCATCACTCGCTTGAAATAGCCGCGACCAAGGCTCTCCGTCTCGACAGCCGGGTCGTCGACCAGGGCGAGATGAACGACGCGCCGGTCAGCAGGATGCATCGGCTCGAGCTTGACCGTCCGGCCATCCCGCCGAACTCGGTCGGCCGCACGGATCGCCTCGACCCGAAGCTGCTCCTCGCGCAGCACCTGAAAGTCGTCGCAGTCGACCTGACACTCCACCAGGGAGCCCACATCACTCTGAATCAACCGAGGCATCAGATGCTGGATCGAGCGCAAGAGTTGGCCGCCATCCTCCATGAGGATCTCCCCGTCGGCGCCAGTGAGGCAGATCTCGAGACCTTCGTCACTGTCGAAGACGGTCGCGGAGGCGTCGATCTCGCCAAGGCCCAGAAGAGCCCCGACG
>JANQPS010001012.1 GCA_028285365.1 Thermoanaerobaculia bacterium
GAGGCCCGAGCCGAGCTCCAGCGACTGATTGGCCGCTGTCTCCGCAAGGACCCCAACGACCGCATTCGCGACATGGGCGACGTCCTCTATGAGCTGCGCCGGCTCGAATCGGACGACTCGTTCGGCAATCGACAGGCTACCGCCGACAGTCGCCACGACGCTGGACTGCGCAAGGCGCTTGGCATCGGGATCATTGGTGGCGCTCTCCTCGCAGGCCTGCTCGCCGGCTGGCTCGCAGGACTCTTTTCGCAGGACACCCTGCCCAGCACAGAACCACTGCGAGCCGAGCTCTTGACGCCGCCTCTAGGCGACGCGTACCAGAGCCAATATCGCCAGCAGCTCGCCGTGGCCCCTGACGGTTCTCGGGTCGTCTTCAGGGTCGACGACGAAGACATGCTCTTTCAGCGACAGCTCAACGACAGTGACCCTTCGCCAATCCCCGGCACCGAAGGCGGCTCGGCACCTTTCATCTCTCCTGACAGTGAGTGGCTCGGGTACTTCAACGCGACCCACATGATGAGACTGCCGATCGACGGCGGTGTCCCGCAGGTGATCACGGAAGCCAACAACACTTTTGGCGCTGCCTGGGTCACCGAAGACCTGATCATCTACTCGAAGAACCCTGCCAGCGGCCTGTTCCGCGTGGTTCCAGGAGGCGGCACACCCGAAGCGCTCAGTACCCCGACACAACCTGAGGCTGGCCACCACCTCCCCAGCTCACTCTTGCCAGACGACCGCCATCTCCTGTTCAGCGTCTGGTACAACGGGCGCTCCGATCTCGCCGTCCTCGACCTGGAGACCGGCGCGCATCAAACCCTGCTCGAGCACGTGGCCTACGGGGTCCTCACGCCCACCGGCCATCTGGTTTTCTCGCGTCACGACGGGCTCTACGCGGTACGCTTCGATGCCGCGCTGCGCCAGACCGTCGGGGCCCAAGTCCCGCTCATCCGAGACGTCCGCACGGCTGAGCGTTCGCACCTCGCTCACTTCGGCCTCGCGAACAACGGAACGTTGGTCTATCTCCCTGGCCAGGCACCACGACGCGAGCTCGTGCTCGTCGACCGCGCCGGCTCAAAGGAGCCTCTGGTCTTCGCGCCGAAGCACTACGCCTGGCCTCGGTTCTCGCCCGACGGAAAGCAGATCTCGCTCACCGTCTATGGAGCGCGGACCGAAGCCTGGCTCGCCGATCTCGAAGCCAACAGCCTCTCGAGGCTGGAGCACGACGGCAACGTGAATGCTCTCACGGCGTGGAGCCCAGACGGAGACACGGTCCTGGTCTCGCTCGATCGAGCCGGTGCTGGTCAGTGGGAACTGGTGGCTGTCAACGCCGACGGCAGTGGAGAAGAGTCCCTGTCATCGAAATGGGGCTTCATGCCAACACGTCGCAGCGGATCGAAGCTCATCGGCTCTCAGTTCTACGAAGACGCCAATGCGTCGACGGAGCTCTTCGATCTCGTCACTCTCGAACAGACTGTCGTCATTCCGGCCGGCGAAGACGGCTTGGAGGATCTCAACCACAATCTCGCTCCCTCACCCGATGGTCGCTGGCTGGCTTACGTCTCCGGCCCCACACGCCGAGCCGAGGTGTACCTCACCCAGGTCGATGGTACGGGTGGACAAAAAACGGTCTCGGGCGAGCTGGGTGGAAGTCGAGTGGTCTGGGTAGGAAGCGAGATCTTCTTCGTGTCGGAAGAGACGATGATGGTCGTGCAAGTCGATCTCGACAACGGTGCTGCGCTGTCACAGCCGAGCCCCATGTTTTCCGTGTCTCCCTACTGGGAAGGCGACTACTACACGTTTCCCAACTGGGACGTCTCACCCGACGGCAGCACGTTCGTCTTCACGAGGTTCGTAGAAGACGAACTGAGCGCACGCCCAACGCACCTCGAGGTGGCGACGGACCTGTTCAGCGAGCTCAGGGAGAGACTTCCGTAGCCCAGGCCGTCGTGCTCCCCAGCTCGAAGCCGTCGCCGAACAGCTCACCACTCGGGGCGCTGCCGACGACGACCCTGAGCGTTCGGGTGTCGGCGACCCGCCCCAAGACGTCGGTCACGGTGATCGTGGCCACTTCAGCCAGGCCCGCGGTCGCCAGATCGACTCCGGCCGCCGCCTGAACGAGGAGCAAAGTGCCCTGATTCGCCAGCTGGCCTTCTGCGGGGCTCAGCTGAATCAGCGGGTCAGACGATGCGGCTGACCACCACAGCTGACCGTCACCCGCGTTGTCGACGCTCACGAGGACCTGAGGCTGACTGCTGCTGAGCGTGATCGTGTTCTGCGAGAGGCTCACTACCGGCTCATCGCCAAACGGGGCGCTGGTGCTGCCCGCGTCGAGCGGAGCACCGTCGGCGCCGTCGAGAGTGCCGTCGTCATCGGTGTCGTCATCGAGAGGGTCGGTCAAGAAGCCGCCGACACCTTTGACCTCGTCACCGTCAGTGAGTCCGTCACCATCGGTGTCCGGCTCCATCGGGTCGGTGCGCTCGAGGTACTCCTCCTCATCGAGGAGACCGTCATCGTCAGAGTCGACGTCAGCGCTCGCGATCAGAGGATCGAGCCCGTTGTCGCTCTCCCACGACGACGGCAACCCGTCGAGATCGGTGTCGTACGCCGAAGGATCGAGCCGAAGAACAAACGTGTGACGCACCGTGTTGATGGACGTGGGCTCACCACCGTTCTCGAGGACGTCGAGGAACAACACCAGGCGATACGGCGCGCTCTCCAGATCGCCGTCGTAGCGCACCTGAAAGGTGGCCACGGCTTCGTCCGACCCGCCAACAGCACCGTCGTTGGCCGCGAGTGAGCCGACCGACATCTCGCTAGCCGAGAGGATCGAGACGGGTGCGCCGTCGGCGATGCTCAGCTCGAGGGAAACCCCGCCTACGCTGCTCTCGCTGAGATTGCGCACCAGCGCATCGACGTCGAACACCTCTGAGAGCTGCGTCACCTGATTTTGAGCGGTGGAAGTCGAGATCGACACCACGTCATCGACCAGAACGGTCGGGGCAAAGGTGAAGAAGCCGGCGAACGTCTCGAAGTTGTCGATGACGGACTGCTGACCAGCCACCTGACGCGCCAACTGGCCCGCCGCCCTCGTCAGCTCCGTTCGCCGAGCGAGATATCGCGGGTCGGACGGCGAGCTGTAGTCCAAGCCCGTGACCTCGAACAACAGCTCCGCGAGGTCGATCGTGAAATCCTCGACAGACACCTGCAGCTCGAAGAGGGTCTGGTAGAGCGCCGCCTGATGAGCCCGGCTCGAGCTTCCGGCGGTTGGGTCGATACCCGCAATCTCCGCCGACATCCGACGGATCGCTCCGGCAAGACGTTCGACGTCCGATCGAAGCGACGTCGAAGCCGTCTGAAGAGCGTCCTGCAAACGATCCTCACCGATCGCCGCGCTGAGAGTCATGATTCGCGCCTCGAGCGTCACGATCTCGCTCTCGAGCTCGGTGACCACCGGGGAGCTGGGAGAAAGCGTGTGACCGATCTCCCCCGGTTTGTCGCTATCACCCTCGCCCTGACCCATCGGCGCACCGAGCGGCGGTGACCCCCAGGCTCCATAGACCGCTTCGTCGGCGAGGATCGGCACGAACACGTACGTCCCGAGGAGCGGCTCGACCACTGCCGTGGCGTTGGCGAAGAGCTTGATGACTTTCGAGACCGTGCCGGCGATCTTGAACTGGGGAATGATCTTCCCGGCCGTATCGAAGATCGTCTCCGCGACGTCGAACGCTTCGGCGATCGCAAGCGCGTAGTTGGCCGCATTGATCACCCGCGCAGACTGGTCCGCCATCCGGTTCATCGCATTGATGGTGAGCACACGGTCGTCGAGGTACGCGGCGGGGTCATCCACGCTCCAGCTCTCGAACGACGTCTGGTCGTAACTGAGCCCACCCTCGGTCAGGGTCGTGTACGAGAACACCGTCCCGTCGACCAGCTCGTCGCGTAGCGAACCCACCGCCTGATCGACCACGAGGTCGACGATGACCTGACCACCCCCAAGACCCTGGGTGATGACGGTGTCGAGGATGAAGTCGAGCTGTAGTTTGACCACCTTGACCACGTCTTCCGCTTCCTGGAAGGACAGCCCTCCGACTTCGAGCGCCGGCTTGACCCCGTCGAGAGCGATCTTGATCCCGACCTTGATGTAGCCGGCGATGGTGGCAAGCAACAGATCTTCGTTGTCGACGTCCGACAGCAGAGACTGCATATCGCCGAGGATGGCGGAGCTGTCACCACTGAAGTTGTTCCAACCGCGGTCGCGCAGGGTTTGCGCGTTGAGCGCCTCCTGCAGATTGTCCAGCCGTTCGGTCTTGAGGCGCACGGACTTCCTGGTGCCGATCCTCTCGAGCAGCTTGCCAGCCAGGTCTTTCATGAAGCCCGAGACCGGCTCGAGCATGAGGCCTACCATCTCGTCGGCGAACTTCACCCCGTCGCGCGCCGCCCTCTCCGACCAGATCGCGCGCTTGAGCGCCTCCTGCTCTTCGTCGGTAACACCACCCAGCGGAAGATCGTTGAGGGTCTGCTGAACGAGGTTCTCAATCGGAAAGTAGTTGTTGGGTGCCGCGTCGGAGAGCTGGGTGATCAGGTCTTGCTTGGTGCCGATGCCGTCGATGGGATCGAGTTCGATCGTGACGTCGGCGCCAGGCGCCAGGTTGAGCTCCCACTCGTTCTGGAAGTTGAGTCGTTGGACCTCCTGTGGCGGCCCACTGTCGACGATCTCGTCGAGCGACAGCTGATTGGCGTGCACCATGTAGCGCGCACCGCGGTATGTCGAACGGCCCTGCACGACCACCGGATCGAGAAACGGTAGATCGGCGAACACGTAGACCTCCTCGGACTCGTCCCAGACCGGGCTCGAGCTCACGAGCACGGAGTTGCGCCTGACCTGCTCCAAGAACGAGGCGTACTCAGCATCACTCTCACCACCCATCTGGCCACGCACGTCGCCTGCAGTCCGATAGAGGCTGAGGTCGCCTACGGGCATGAACGGCTCTTCGGCAGGTGCGACCGTCCTGGAAGGTTCCAACCGAACCGAGATATCGCTGGTGATCTGCTGGAGACCCGTGTTGCCGGTCCGCCTGAAGTGAAGCGTCGCGGGCCCGGTGTCGGCACCGGTGGCGTGACAGTTACAGCCATCGTGCCAGCCAGGCACGATGGATCCTGGTGGGCTAGAGCCGTAGCGGAGGGACCAGAACTGGGGGTTGATCAGGATCTCGGCACCCGAGAGGTCGTAGACCAGCATGTGGTCGTGCGGCGGCGGCGTGACCGAGGTTTCGATGTAGTCCCAGGTGCCGTGGATCAGCTCTTGCCCAGGGTCCATCGTCATCTGGAAGTCGAAGAGCGAGATGACCGCACCATTGTCGACGTCCCACTGCCACTCGACCACTCCGTCGACCGTGTAGCTGACGGTCTGCACGCGGTGTTCGCAGCGCGAGCCCGGTGGCGGCGGGTTGGGCGTACAGAAGTTCGTCGGCTCGACCCTGACCGTGTAGCTCACGACCCTCGAACCGACGTACGTCTGCCGAACGCCGCCTGCGATCTGCTCCTGATCGACAAGCGCCAGATCCATGAGATCTCGCCCCCATTCGTTCTCCAGGCCCGCAACCCAGCCTTCGTCTTCGTGCGGGTCGAAAGGCAGCGGGAACCCGCCGCCGAGTCCCTCCCAAACGCCACTGAGATCGCGCAGTCCCGGCACCAGGCCCATGCAGCACGGATAGACGTTGGGATTTCGGATCAGAGCAAACGCGGAGGCCAGCGCTCGCTCGCTCGTCGCGATACCGATCAAGACTCCAGCCCCGATCACCATCAACGCCACGACTCCACGACGCCAGGACCGCGTTCGTGAGGTGGCGACGCCGCGCGCATGGCGCGGACGGATCTCTGCTGTCTTGCCGTCTGGCTCTTGGTGTCCGGTTCGCTCGTTCTGCATCGGTTGACCCTCGGGCGTGATGAAAAGGCATCCCTCACTCCTAGTGCGACGCCTCGCTACGTCGTCCGCCACCTCGAGTCGCTCAGCAATCTCGGTCGGTCGCCGATGGTCCACGAAACCACATCCTCGTTGCTGTTCACACGCTTTGGGACAAACGTCTCATCCACTCTCACGAAGCGACCGAAACTTCTGACACGCCAGCGCTGGCACGTTTCAAGTCGAACATCAAAGTACCCACAAGGAAGAAACGTGACCAACAACACGACACTTTTCCGGCACACACCACTCCGGCATCGTCTCATTCGACAGACTCAGAGAAATCTGCTCACGACCGCCGTTCTCTCTATCGCACTCGTCACACCGCAGGTGGCACTCGCCGCCGATCACGACGGGGACATCGTCGACACGGCGATTTCGGCAGGTTCTTTCAAGACCCTGGTGGCTGCCGTTCAGGCTGCGGGTCTGGTCGACACGCTCAAGAGCGACGGGCCTGTCACGGTCTTTGCTCCGACTGACGAGGCCTTCGCCAAGCTACCCAAATCCACTCTCGAGTCGCTCCTGCAGCCCGAGAATCGCGACGCTCTCACCGAGGTTCTCACCTACCACGTCGTTGCCGGCGAGGTGAGCGCTCGCGACGCAGCCGGACTCGACAGCGCGCGCATGGTTTCGAAGGAGCGTGTTGCGATCGACATCGACGGAGGGCAGCTGCGCATCAACGACGCTCGGGTGATCGACAACGACATTCGCACCAGCAACGGCATCATCCACGTCATCGACACCGTCTTGTTACCGAGCGTACT
>JANQPS010001017.1 GCA_028285365.1 Thermoanaerobaculia bacterium
GCTCGGCCCTGCCCGACCTCGTCGGGGCCTTCATCTACGCCGACTTCTGCGACGGCATGATCCGGGCCCTCACCCTGGCCGACGGCGAGGTCGTCGCCGAGCGGACGTTCGATCCGCTGTTCGGTCTCGTGACCTCGTTCGCCGAGGGTCCCGACCGGGAGATCTACGCCTTCCACCTGGCCGGGGAGATCCGGCGTCTGGCCCCCGCGTAACCGGGTCGGAAGGGTTTCGCCCGACAGCGGCGCTGGTACGATCGAACCTCGATCTCGGGGCTATAGCTCAGTTGGTAGAGCGCTTCCATGGCATGGAAGAGGTCAGGGGTTCAATTCCCCTTAGCTCCACTCCTCGCCTCCTTACCTGCAATCTCAAGGAAGGAGAGCTAGATGGACGAGAAGGGAACCGTCGTTCACTTCCCCGTGAGCGGAATTGCTCATCGGACCACTTCCGCCACGACTGCGCGCAGTGCGGCACTCACAGAGAGCTATCTCCGATGGTGCGAAGTTCGTCGAGGTAGATCACCAGCGACCCTCCGCTCGTACCGCGGGCTGTTGCAGACGTGGATCAAGTGGATCAGCAGCGACGTCCTGGATGTCACGCGAGCGGAGATGGAGTTCTTTCTCGGTCGTCCCCGCCGATCGGGCAGGCGCGCCTCAGCGAACACGATCTATCGAGAGGCGGCCACACTTCGTGCTTTCTACAAGTGGATGCACGACGAGCACTACACACAGGTTGACCTCGCGGCTGGCCTTGCTACGCCGAGGCGGCCAGCCCGCAACCCGCGACCGATTGATGACGCCATCTGGCGACAGCTGTGGGCCCATGACTGGTCACCAAGAGTCAGAGTGGTGTTGGCGCTCGGCTACTTCCTTGGTCTTCGCCGAGCAGAGCTTTGGAACCTACGGGTCGAACAGCTGACCGAGGACTCGATCGTCGACTTCGTTCGAAAGGGCGGAGGTGAGCAGACGCTCAAGATCACGAACTACACGGCGGTCTACGAGAACACGCCCCTATTGCAGCCACTCCTCCTCTCCACCGACCTCGTAATGACAGCGCTTGCCCAAGTCCGTCGCGAGGCACCTACGTGGCTAGTCCCTGGGCGCGAAGGCGCGCAACACCCCGAGTCACTCAACAAGAGCTTCACCCGCTGGTGCAGTCACGCTCGCACTGATCCGTTGACGCCACATCAACTGCGGCATTCGGCGGCGACGAACCTTGCGCGAGCTGGAGTACCCGCTCACCTGATCATGGCCATGCTCAATCACGGATCAATAGATGTGACAATGCGGTACATTCGAGCAAGCGGAGCCGAGGTGGAAGAATGGATAACATCTAGATATGGAGATTGATCTTCAACCAGTATCTGCAGAGGCGCTCGGCAAGACCGTTCCATCATGGAATGAACTGGCGCTTGCCATCCAACATTCGGCCGAGCTAGCACCAGATCTATGGAGCGAGCGACACGAGATCGGGGAGAACCGAGATGAAGATCTATCTAAGGCTGTCTTCCCTCCGCTGCTCGCCTACCCGAGACTGATCGAGGACCTCTTCGCAGTCGACCAACTAGTTCAGAGGAAGTTGCAGCACCCTACCTCTAAACTTGCGCGATCGATGCTTGAAGCAAGCTTGCAGTTGTACCACTACGCGATATGCAATGACGACGAGAGAGAAGCGCTTTTTGCAGGAATCGTGATCGAGGGCCTCAAGCGCGATCGCAACAACTTCAAGAAGGCCCACGCTATCGAATCCCATGACTTTGGCTTTGCATCTGGCTTCTATCGTCGAATCCGAGAGCGCGAGCGGCAGATTCAAAGCCGAGTAGACCGCAAGGCTGTGACGCCAAAGAACATGATGACCACTTTGGATCTTCTCGACCGATATGGTACCGACTTCGAGACACTTCTCTGGTGGGAGTCGAGTGGTCTAACTCATGCCTTGGGTGCAGGCTCGTTCTCGACAGTTGAGCGGCTTGGCGCTGTGTCGACTGGGCCTGACCAAGTTGATGTCACGCTCCGTCCGTGGAACGAGCTACGCGTCCGCTCAGTTCTAGCGTCGACGTTATCTCCATCGAACGCTCCGAGGAGGCAGTCGAAATCCTGTTCGACTGGGGTCCGTCGCGGATTTTCGACGTGGTGCACCCACTTGCGGAGCGCGTCAGGACAGGGGTGGAGGCCGAGTTGTAAGGGGGCGGCTGGCAATGGGCCTTGATCAGAACCACACGGGGTGCGTGGGATTCCTATTCGATGCTCCAACTGCGGACGTCGATTGGGCCAGTCGACCAGTCGGTACGTTCTTTCTGGTCAGCTTGCCGAGCGGTCAGGGCGCCAGACGCTTTGTGTTCGTCGTGACGGCGCAGCACGTCGTGCAGCAGTATCCACAGCTGCGTGCAACGATGCGGGCGAGCAACAACTCAATTATCGACTGGACGCTCCCCTCTGGGAGCTGGTTCTTTCCAGACGACGCTCAGCTCGACTTGGCGATCTGTCCGCTTCTGAGCGAATTTGGTCCTGGCCTAGACCCGACGGCCTGGCCGATTGAGGAGAACTCCGCAGGACACCGCGTGCAGCCACGACTCGGTGCCTCTCTCTACTTCGCTGGGTTACTACTACCCGTGGGTTCGACCTGGGGCGGGTCGCTAGTCCCAGTCGTGCGAACTGGATCGGTGGCAGCTCTCTTCCAGCGCGACGTAAGTTGGGGAGACGATAGCTCGCCCTCAGCGTGGCGGTCCGTTGCCCATCTAATTGATTGCAGATCCTGGGGAGGATTCAGTGGCTCACCGTGCTTCATGGAGACCTCCTGGCCAGGGCCAAAGAGTCAACTTGAGGCGGCTATTCCCGAGGATCACGCCTGGGCCAGGAACTTCAACACTCTTACAGGTCTCGATTGGAGTGAGCTATTAGGCACATACTACTTTCAGGCGCTGTTTGGTGTCTTCGTCGGATTCATCGCACAAACTGGCATAGGGGTCGTGCTACCAGTCGAATATCTTGTCGAGCTGCTAGACAGCGAGTCTGTCGCAGAGTGGCGCAGACGAAATGCAACAATGGAGCCTGAGTGAGACCCTCGGGAGGCGTCGGTGCCCGATTCAAAGTGCGTGTGAACCGCACCCCGTGGAGCTGACTAGGCCATCCTGAAGCGTCAGCGCGAACGAGCCTAGAACTCGGTCGCCACTAACCGTGAAGTCGTGCCACTGATCGTGAAGTGACAGCAAGTTATCCACAGATCTCCAGCGAGATGATATGAAATAGCGTGAAAATGGTGAACGCGGTCAACTATACTGCAAAGCTGCTTGCACAGCAGGTAGCTGCGCACGGCCGCAGCCTCAGCGGAGGCCGCAGCAGCAGCCCAGCACGATCGTGGGAGTCTGTCTGAGGGGCCATGGGCCCCTAGACGTGCGTTTGAGGCATCTACACAAGGCAACTACAGAAGGCGGAGCAAGTTCGGAGCCTGATGTCGCGACGGGTGTAGCTGCGTGTTGGGTGCCTGGCCGCCCCAGACGCGACGCTGGGCTGCGTAGCGGCGTTCTCCGACCAGCTCAGCCCTTTCCCGTGCTCGGAAAGCTTCACACGCAATTTCGACAGACCGCCTACAGCAGTTGTTTGCTCGGTCTCAGGCCTCCGCCCCCCGTTGGCCCCCTCCGAGTGTGAACGCTGGTGACTTTCTGGCGGCTGCTCCGAAGTCCTAGCCAAGTGAGACATCTCGGCACTCTGAGCGTCCAATGTCGGAATCCTCGCCGCTCGATGGCCCGAGACCTCTCGCTCAAGGCGATGTGGGTCCAGCTCCCATCGGACTGGGGCTGGAGGATGCCACCATGGATTAGTGACTCTGCGCATCAACGGTCTTCTCAAGTACCCCCAGCACGGCTCACGACCAACCGATGCGCAAACAGTGGACGGCCTACCCAACTTCTTCTTCTACTGTGCGCATACGGCTGACGGAGACACCCAGGCACAGCCTGAATCGGGAATCAACCGACGCGGAGGACGGTCGAGGAGTTCCGCCAGCGTGTAGATGCAACCTACGAGGAACGCTTGCGAGACCGAGACCCAGAGCAGGTTCTGGTGCTCTAGGACCGAAGCACGTCTGACTACGGCGGGTCGTTGCTGAGTGCGAAGCAGACGGCTGC
>JANQPS010001031.1 GCA_028285365.1 Thermoanaerobaculia bacterium
GACGAACTCGAGAGGCTTTCGTGGTCCCGAGATCGACTCGGATCTGCCGTCGGTGCTCTTTTTGGGTGACTCGTTCACGATGGGTTACGGCGTTACTGACGGCGACGTGTTCGTCGATCACGTCAGACAACGGCTGAACGCGTCGGGACGTCGCCTGAACGTGATCAACGTCGGGATCTCCAACAATGGTCAAGGGAGATGGCTGAAGTTCCTCCGGCAGGAGGCGCCGGATCTCCGTCCACAGGCGGTGGTCGTTCAGTTCACTACCAACGACTACTTCGACAACCTCGAAGAAGGTCTGTTCCGTCTCCAGGGCGGAGAACTGCGCGAGTCGGACGTGCCGGAACCGGGGACGCTTCGGCGCTTTCAGAGTGTCGTCGAGAGTGTTCCTTTGCTGACGAGCACGTATTCGTTCGCGCTGCTTCAGCAGGCTCTTCTACCTCTCCGGGCCTCCGTACAGGGGAAAGACGAATCCGAAGAGACTGGCGACTCGGAGAGCTCGGATTCCGCGGAGCCCGAACTGACGATCGAAGAGCGTGCCGAAGCTCTCACGGAGAGCCTGGTGACCGCCACGCTGGAGTTCTGTCGGCAGAACGGGTGGCCCGTGCTCGGACTCACTGCCGACATCGAAGACCACCGCTTCGACGGACTCGAGGAGATGTTTCTGCGTCACGAGGCTCCACTGCTCAAGCTACCGGTTCGCAGCGAGCGTCCCGACCTCTGGTTCGAGAATGACCCTCACTGGAACGAGGCCGGGCACGAGTTTGTCACCGACCTCGTGATGCCTTGGCTACGGATTCAGCTCGATCGGGGAGCCGAGTAGGCCGGCATTGTCGGTGTGTCAGCTGCCTCTTCTGGCGCCCTCGACGCTTGGGATTTGCTGGTGGTTGGAGCGATTCGAAGTTCACGAACGGAATGACCAGAGCGAACGCCGTCGCCGCGCAGGGGGCGCACCCAGGTCAGGATCCGCTACGTCCTCATGAGTCGTCGATGTCGGTTCCCTGAGAGTCGGCCCGTCGAGCTCTCAGCTTCTTCCAGGCGACGGCGATGACCGCCAACATCAGCGCGAGGCTCATCATCCCCGCCGGGATCCGCGGGTCTCCCGAGTTGTCGCCGAGCGCCTGGCTGAGAAACCGCTCGGCCGGTGCAGGGCCGATCTCGGACTGTCTTTCGTTCACGACCTCAACCTACCACTGCCGCTCCGTCGACTTCAGGGTCGATACGTAAACGACTGGGGCCCGGGGACGAGCGCCTTCCTCGCCAGCTGAGCCCAACGACAGAGTACGCTGCGACTCTCACGCGGATCGATGATCTCCTCGATCTCGAAGTACTCGGCCGAACGAAACGGGGAGCGGACGCGGTTGAGTCGTTCCTTGATGGTCTCGAGATGAGCTTCCGGGTCGGAGGCTTCGGCGAGCTCGGCCTTGTAAGCGACCTCGATGCCTCCTTCGATCGGTAGTGATCCCCAGTCTCCCGACGGCCAGGCGTAGCGAAAGCTGTAGCTGCCGGGCTTGTTGTTGGCCGCGCCGGCGACGCCAAAAGCCTTGCGCACGACGATGCAGCAAAACGGCGTCCGACACTGGCCCAGAGCGGCCAAGGCCTGGGAACCGAAGCGAATGGTGGACTCTTCCTCGGCCTGCTTGCCGATGAGGAAGCCTGGACAGTCTTCGAGATGAACGACTGGCAGGTGGAAGGTCGATGCGAGGTCGAGGTGACGCACGAGCTTGCGGCAGGCGTCGGCGGTCCAGCCGCCTCCGTAGACGTTGACGTCCTCGGCAAAAAGCGCAACCGGGACGCCGTCGAAGCGCGCGAGGCCGCAAATGATCGACCGCCCCCAGTCGCGTCCGATCTCGAACCAGCTACCCTGATCGACGACGGACTCGATGATTCCGCGCATCTTGTAGGTGCGCTTGGGGTCTTTGGGGATGATGTCGAGCAGACTGTCGTCACGTCGCCTTGGATCGTCTCCAGATGGCACGACGGGTGGCAATTCGTCGACGTTGGTCGGGAGATACGACAGGAACCGACGAGTCCGCGAGAAGGCTTCCGCCTCGCTGCTGACGGCGTCGTCGATGGCACCGTTGGAGGTGTGGATGCGCGCGTGGCCGAGCTGCTCCTTGGGTACGACGCCACCGCCTGCCCACTCGACGAGGGCGGGACCGGCGATCATCATCTGGGCGGTGTCTTCCACGATGAGCGAGTAGTGGCTGGTCGAGACGCGTGCGGCGCCGATGCCGGCCACAGAGCCGAGCGCCAGCGAGACCGAAGGTGCCACGGCGAGGTGATTGACGATGGTGTCCCAACCTCGCACTTCGGGGATGTAGGTGCGGCCTGCCATCTCGATGGTTTTGACCGAGCCGCCACCCCCCATGCCGTCGACGAGGCGGACGTGGGGCAGCTTCATCTCGAGGGCGATTCCCTCGGCGCGTGCGCGTTTGGCCGGGATGGAGGCGTCGGCGGATCCGCCACGAACCGTGAAGTCGTCACCCGAGAGCACGACCGGCCGACCATCGATCTCAGCGGTGCCGAGAACGAAGTTCGACGGTGTGAACTCCTGCATCTTCCCGTCGTCATCGTAGCGCGCGACACCGGCGAGAGCACCCAGTTCGTGGAAGCTACCGTCGTCGGCCATGGCATCGATGCGCTCGCGCACGGTGAGCTTGCCGTAGAAGTGCTGCCGCTCGACCTTTTCGTCACCGCCCATTTCATGGGCACGGCGGGTCCGTTCCTTGAGTTCGTCGATCTCGCGCTTCCAGCTCATCGGAGGGGCTGCCTGTGGTTGGGTGAGTAGACCAGATGCTACTGCGCGGCGATCCGGTGCAAAACGTCAGCGCCCGGTGTCCTGGATCCGCAGTGCCAACATCAGCAGCATCGACGCGCAGTAGAACGCGAAGAAGACGCCAAAAGCAGTCTGGTAGTGGCCCTGACGGTCATACAGGTAGCCAGCCAGCGGAACACCGATCGTCTGGATCGGCAACATGACCGGACGCATGAGTCCCATGACTCGGCCAAAACGTTCGCGCCCGAAGACTGCGCCCACCGTTGCGCCCCAGAGCGGCACCATGCCGCCCATCGACAGGCCGAAGACGACGCTGCCGACGAGGATCCAGGCGTAGTCTTCGGTCTGGCGGTAGACGAGAACACCAGCCGCCTGACCAATCACCGCAAAAAAGAGCGCCAGCCGCTTGTCGATGCGGTCACTGATCCAACCGAAGACCACCTTCCCGAGCACCCCGAGGAAGGCGATGGTGGAGAGCACGAGCGCGGCTTGCGCCGGTGAGTAGCCGAGGTCGGTGACGTGCGGAATGATGTGAGTGAGGGTGCCGCTGTTCGGGCAGAAGGTCAGCGAGATCACCGTGGCGATGATCCAGAAGCTCGGGTCACGGAGAACTCCGGTGCCGGTGGGCGGGGCCGGAGGCTGGAGGGCTGGAGCGCTCGGTACGGGAGCGGGCTCCACGATGGTCGGTTCGGGATCGGGCTGGTCAGGGGGATCGTTGTCCGGGCGGAGCCCTACGTCCTCGGGGCGTGTGACTACCAGGAGGCGGACGAGCGGAAAGATGACGATGAGGGTCAGCAGGCCGTAGATCCGAAAGGTGTTGCGCCAGCCGACCGCCTCGATGAGGAAGGTCGCGATGGGTGCCATGACCACACCTGAGAGTGAGATTCCCATGGTCGCGACGCCGAGCGCCATGCCGCGACGCCGGACGAACCAGTTGGCGACGAGAGCCGAAGCTGTGAGGTCGCCGATCATCGCCGCGCCGAGGCCGATCACGATGGCGAGCACCAGATAGAACTGCAGCAGGTTCTGGACGAGCGCGATCAGGAAGAAGCCGCTCGCCATCAGCAGCACGCCGTAGGTCATGATCCTGCGGATCGAGCCTCCGTCGACCGCCCGCCCGAGAGATGGCCCCATGAGGGCGGTGGCGATCATGAAGGTCGTGAGAGCACCACCCACGCCGAAGCGCGAACCGCCTAGCTCGGCGGCGATCGCCTTGAAGAACGGCCCAAAGGAGTAGAAGCCGAACCCCACCGAGATGAACAGCGTCACGAACGACACCGCGATGATCTGGCGTCCGTAGAACGAGCGAGCGACTTCGGTGCCTTTCCGGACACGTGCTTCGAGCATGTCGTCGGAAAGGAGGAGTGGGCGAAACATGGCGAGGAGACCTGAGGCGGTGAGCGAACGACTGAAGGGGTGCGGCGGGCCACTCTATCCGCTCCATGGAAACGGGAACACTTCGTGTTCCTTTGCAGTTTGGCGTTGCCAAACTGCCGGAAGTTTGACGAGCCATGATGGGGACACTCCGTGTTCCTTTGCAGCTTGGCATTGCCAAACTGCCGGAAGTCGAGGGCGTCTTGGATGCGAGAGCGCTGGTGCTTCTCCTATCCGTCAGTCATCCTGACGGAGCGCCGGAGAGGGTCCTCCATCGAGTCGGGATGCTCGAGCGGCGCGGAGGAAGGATCTCGCCCCAGATGTTGCAGCAATGGTCTCTCTCGCCGTCGTCGCCGCTAGGTCTCACTACGTCATCGGCCGCCTCTTGACGGGCCAAGAGTCAGCAGTGACCTGCATGCCGGATCTGAGTCTCGCAGGGTGATCGGAACGCCTTCGCCGAATCCGTTCCTGAAGGCAGCAGCTTGAAGGCCCCTACCGGTAGAGCTGGAAGCCGGCCCAATGGTAGGGATGATCGAGTGGCTTCGTGGGAGCTCCGCTCAGCCCGCCGACGGCGCGGGTCGGCGCGGCGGGGCTGGCCTCGTCTGGCCGGCGGGAACTGTCGATCAGTGAACGCTGCGCCTGTGCGAGCGCGATCGAGGGAGGACTTCCGCTACGCAGCTGCCGGTAGAAGGCAATCATGAGCTCGCCGGTCGCGCGGTCTTCGACAGGCCACAGCGAAGCGACGACGTTCTCGGCGCCGATCAGCCTGAACGTTCGCATGAGACCCTGAGGGCCTTCACCCTCGAGATCGGGACCCGTGGCCGTGCTGCAGGCGGCGAGCGTGACCAGTTGTGCATCGAGCTCGACGTCCTCGACGATCTGCCACGCCTCGAGACGCTCTACTGACGAACTCTCGGGATTCCAGAGCATGAGCGCCGACGTCAGCGGATCACGAGAACTCGATTCAGCGTGAATGCCGAGATGGAGAAGGTCTGCGCTGGACGCCAGGTCGAGCAGGGCCGGCGCGCTGGCGTTCTCGCCGACCACGACCGCTGCTCCGTCGAACAAGGAGCCAATTGCAAGCGCTTCACGTCTCGCTCCAGGCAGAGGTGCGATCGCTCCTTGCGGGCCCGACGGCGCTGCCGTCGGATCGGCGAGGGCCACCAGTTTTACCGACTCGATCGCCGCCGAGGACCAGGAGGAGTCCGCTTCCAGATCGAGGATCGAAACGATCGGCACGGTCTGCTCGACCAGATGCTTCTGTCGCTCCGTACCGTTGTCGATCAGCAGCGCCCCGAAAGGGGTTCTGTGTAGGGGGCCATCCGGCACGATCGTGAGTTGTCGAGTCTGTTTCCCATTCGCGAGTCGTCGAGCCAGTGGGCCCAGGAGCAGTTGACCCAGAGCACGTGCGGGCTCGCGATAGGCGTCTGGCTGCGAAGGGCTGAGGATTGTGCTCACGACGGCGTCGCTCAGCTCGCCGAGCCGCTCGCGGCCAGCTTCGATCGCAAACGCAGCGGCGTCACCATTGGAAGTCAGCGTCAGAAGCCAGGACGACTCCTCCTCGACGAGATACCAGATCAGTAGCGAATCTTCAGCGACGAGTGCCGTCAGATCCGCCAGCTCGAGCGGGGGGGCACTTCGATGAAGCTCCTCGATCGTCGGCGCTCTGCGTCGCAGCTCTCGATAGAGAGCCTCGCGATCCGTGCGCAGGCGCATGACCGCCGGGTCGGGTACGCCGTCCTGGGAGGGGACCGCTGACTCAGCGGAGGCCAAGCGGGTGGCCTGTTCGAGTCGACGGCGATTGACCATGAGACGTGAGCGCAGCTCGTCGGGAACGCTTGCCGAAAGATCCAGCATGCGCTCCGCCATCTGCGAGCGCAGGTGCTCGCCTCGCAGGCGGTTCATGACGAGGAGAGCCTGATCTGGTCGACCGGCCTCCGCCCACAGGGCTGCACAACCCCGATAGACGTCGGAGTTGACGGCCCGGAACGAGGCGCGCTCACTCGAAGATTCTCCGACGGCGAGCAGCTGCTCGTCGACGAGATCGGCGGCTTGGCACATCCAGTCGCGAGCAGCCTGCTGGTCGCCGCGACCGCGACTGGACACTCCCATGAGTCGGTAGAGACCCATGAGCGCACTCGAGGACCTGGAATCGCGCAGCCGGAGATCGATCGCCTCGCGAGCAGCGGCCTCGGCGTCCTGCCACCGTGATGCGTCGATCTCGATTTCGGCGAGTCTCAGGAGCGCTTGAGCGACTTCGCTGGTGTCGCCGACTTCCCTCCGGCGCTGTATTCCTGCGACGGCTCGCTCCCTGGCCTCGCTCAACCTCCCGACCTTGCGCAGGGCGTTGGCCCATTCCAGCTCGACGAATGCGCGCACGTTGAGGTGACCCTCTTCATCGCCAATGAGCTCGAGAGTTCGCTCGAACCAGTTGATGGCTTCGTCGTAGCGCTGCTGCGAAACCGAAACCTGTCCCAGACTAGCCAGCGCCGTCGGCTCTTCGGGTGCGAGTTCATGGGCCTCGACGAGGTGCTGGCGCGCCAGCGTGTAGCTGCGCCGGTCGAACAGGTAGCCGCCGACCTTTCGGTGCGCGGCGGCCTTCTCATGGTCGAACCCTCGTTGCTCGGCCAGCTCGAGGGATCTCTCGGCAATGGCGAGCGCCTCTGCGAGACGCCCGCGTTGGCGGTAGATGGAGGCGAGGTTGTTCATCACCGAGATCGCTCGCCCGCCCTGACCGTGTTCGAGATTCAGCTCCAAGGCGTCCTCGAAGTGCTCCTGCGCTGCGATCAGGTCGCCGCGCTGGAACGCGACGGCACCCAGGTTGTTGAGGCCGGTGGACCAGCGAGGCCCTCGTGGCTCGTGGGTTTCCACGAGCTCGTGGCCTTTGCGCAGGAGGTCGTAGCTGCCGTCGAGATCGCCGCGCTGGTAGGCGACGATTCCCAGGTTTCCGTAGGCCGAGGCACGGTGCGCCGCCGGCAAACCCGACCGTTGGGCGATCGTGATCACGCGCTCGAACGATGTCTCGGCGAGATCGTAGTCCCGCATCTTGAGAGCAACTTGACCGCGAACGTTGTGGCAGGAACTGGCGACCGGCGAGAAAGGGGCTACGTGATCGATGGCCGCGACCGCAGATTCGATGGCTTCCTTGGCCGCGTCGAGCTCGCCCACCTCCTCCAGGACATCAGCGAGGGCCGCGCGAGCGTCTGCGATGTAGTAGGGAGCGGCTCCCGCTAGACGAAAAGACTCGATCGCGGAGTGGAGTGTCGCTTTGGCCGCGTCCCAGTCCGTTGCGACCCGGAGGTCGAAACCAAGGTCGAGTTGGAGCTCGCCGCGCCAGGCGAGGGTGGACCGCTCGTCGAGCCAGGGTGGAGCGTCTTTCCTGAAGTCGGGATCTCCGATGAGAGTCAGGGCGTCGCGCAGGGCTTCGCGCCGCTGAGTGCTTTCGCTCAACTCCAGCAAGACGTCGGCTCGGCGCTGGAGCGCCCAGACTCGTTGCCACGCGGCGCAACTCGAGACCAGACTCTCCAAGAGTTCGAGCCATGGCGACACGTTCTCAGCGGCGATCCGCGCTTCAGCGAGCCGTAGTGCGATGTGCGCGGCCAGCCAGGGGCGGGACTGGCAGTTTCGTGGAAGCATGGCCAGGGTCGAGTCGAGCGCTGCCTGCTGGGGCAGGGGCATGCTGGGCAGAGCCTCGTCAATGGCTTGGCGTAGCGACTGCTCGTCGCTTTCGCGCCACCAGCCTGGGGACCAGTTCCATCGCGGCCGCAGTCTGGGACCGGATAGCTGTTCCTGCGCATTGCGCACGAACAGAGTGAATCTACCTAGCGGGATCAGCGACTGGCGGGCGACATCGAAAGCGACAGGATCGGCGGGGAACTTCCGGCTGGTCGTCGCGAGATCGGCCGCGAAGCCCGTCACGATCTGACCTGCCTCCAAGCCCGGTGTGCGGGGTTCGTGGGTTGGCACTTCAGTGATTCGGATCTCGCTCTCGGTCCCTGAGAGGATCGACGGGATCGCGAGTAGCAGACCCACTGTCCAGCGCCTGAACCGCGTCGAGAGCGTCCCGGAAGCCATGGCCAGAAGTCTGTCAGATCGCCGATCTCGAGGAGGAGGCGCGGGTGTCGGGGTGATCTCCTGGCAGCCTTCGCGACCCTGATCGACAACGCTCGGCAGGCTCGACTCCGTCCACGTTGTCTGAGCTTGCCGCCGGTTCTTCGCTGGGTTCCTACGAGATCGTTGCGCTGTTTGGCGCGGGCGGCACCTCTCCCGTCCTCGGGAAGATTGAAGGCGTGATACCAGCTCCACGCCCGTGTGCTCGCGATCACGGTCTCGAGCTCACCTTCGTTCGGTGCCAGCCTCTGGACATCGGTCAGCAGCTCGTGAGCCATATCGATCCTTCAGCCCCGACCACCTCGCTGAGCGCTCAGCGGACGTCGGTCTCTGGACTTCTCGATCAGCGAGCGATGTCGGCTGTGGTTGCGGACGTTACCCGTAGATAGTCCTGCGGCCTCAGCAGGAGCTGAACTCCCCTGGTACCCCCGGAGACTGCAATGTGCTCGTGGAGTTCGGCTGTTTCGTCGATGAACACCGGAAACGCGGTCCGGGCCGCGAGCACCGTGACTTCGCCGCGCTCGTAGCCTGTCAGGGACTTGACGTCTTTGAGCGGTGAGAGAGCGACTTTGCGGTTGCCGCTGACCGCGGCAAGGCGCTTGAGATCGAGCTGGGCGCCGGCCGGAACGACGGCAAAGACGGGCCCTGTGGTCGATCCGATGGCCACGAGTGTCTTGAAGACCTGTTCCGCAGGCATCGACACGGATTCGGCTACGGCCTCGGCGGAGAACTCACTGTCGCCGAGGTCGTACGTCACGAGCTCGTATCCAACGCGAAGTGTGTCGAGCCGGCGGGCGGCGAGGGTCTTGGCGCTCATCTGGGAACTCGTGGAACCTGACTCCCATGATGCCAGGTCCTGCGCCCCGGACCGAAAAAGGTGGCCCCCGGATTTCCGGGGGCCGGCATTCAGCAGTTTCGGAGAGCGGTGTCCCATCCGCTCCTGGAGAAGCTCCATCCGTTAGAGCGAACTGCGTGCCAAGTTGGCCAATCGGTCAATTGCCGGATTCGTAGGTGTGGCTCGCGCGGCCCCGAAGTCGAGTCTGGACATTCCTGTAGCAGGGCCAGACAGGGTGCCACGATGTTGTCCCACGGCGTGGAGACGTGGAGAGCGACTGGTGTGCGGAATGGTGTGCGAAACGGAGAGCGGACTCATGCCCGCTTCCAAGGCAGTTTGTCGTCTAACAGGGTGAGGAGACAGACACCAAGGGTCGCTACGAGTCAGATCGAAAGCGGAAGACCGCAGCGATCTCCACACTCCAAACGACAAGATGTCAGGGTCGCCGTTCTGGGCGATCTCGAGACTGAGGATAAGACGATGAACCCCCGACAGACCAACGTATTCAAGGTGATTTCGCAGTCCGAACCGCTCAGTTGGACGGATTGCGACGAGATCCTGAGTGACGACGACATTGCACTGTTGCTCACCCGCCTCGACGAGATGACCGAACGCCAGAAGGTGCGGACGCGCAGGGAGTCGAGCACGAGCTTTGCCACCAACCGAATCGATATCCGAGACGAGGCATTGTTGGCCTGACGGATGGAGCCTTATGGCAGGAACGCGTCGCCGACTCTTGAATGGCTGACGGTTCCTGCGGTGGGTTGGCGGGAGGAATCTCGTCGACAGAGGAGAGAGAGGGGAGAGGAGTCGCCCGCTGAGGGGACTCCACGTGAAAGTCAGCTCGGGTGACCGGTCGGGGGGCCGCGCAAGCGGAGGACCGGTCGCCCGGGCGAGTTGTGTTTGGAGCCGCGCCGAGTCTCGGGTGTCGAGCGCAGGGACCGACCCCGAGGCCCCGGCGTCCGGCTCGCGTCGAGATCTCCTCTAGAGATCTAGCTGCAGGGGAAGGCGGCAACGTCGCGGATCGTGACGAAGGCCATTCCCAGGGGATTGCTGTAGATCTGCTCGGCTCCCGTCACGCTGTCGCTCACCTGGATGTCGACCTCGACGTCGGTAAGGCCGGCGATGAAGATCCAGAAGAAGCCGTTGATCGCGCAGCCGTCCAGTACCTTGATGTCGATCTCGACGTTGTTCGGATCGAAGAACGTGAACTGCCCGGAGTCCGTGGTCGCCGGGCGAGCCCTCCCGGTCCCGCTGCTGCCGTCCGCCGTCATGAACGTGCTCGAGACCTGGAAGCGCCGGCCGTTCAGACAGAGCCCGGTTGGCCCTTCGAAACAGCCGTCCATCTGAGCGCGGACCTCCCCCGACGGATTGGCGTCGGTGTGGATGTTGACGTAGAGGCCCCCTCCCAGGAACGTGGCCGCCGTATCGGTGTCGACGTCGAAGGTCTGATGCAGCGGGCTCGCCGCCTCGGAGAACGGCAGGACCACCGGGCCGTTCTCACCTGGCACACCAGAGTGAACGTGGGCGGCGATGGCGTTCTCGGCGTCGTGCTCGCAGAAGACCGAGAGTCGATTCATGGTCTCGTTGAGTGAGGCCCGGCAAGCGGCGGTTGCGCGGGTGGTCACCGGAGGAGTTTCCTGATCCCCACTTCCGTCGAACGTGCTTCCGTCGAACGTGATCGTCGTCCCCGGAGCCCGATGCACGGAAAGACGCAGCAGTGGATAACCCGGCGTCGAGAAGTCCGCGTTGGGGCGGGCGTTGAGGATCCGGCCGTCTTCGGCGAAACCCGGGTGAGGTGAGATCACGCCACCTTCTACCGATCCTGTGTTTGCCGTGGTTTGGCCCAGGGCAGCCGTCGACGACTGTGCTTCGTCGTTGATCTCGGTACCGGCGTCGAGAACGTTGCGCCCGTACAGCGTGGTCTCGAACTCGGTGAGCGCGCCGGTGGGATCGAAGACTCGATGTGTGGTCGGATCGTCGTTTGCGACAAACGCGTCGTTGGACGGGACGACCATGGTCGCGTAGCTCAGGTATCGATGGCTCGCCGGGTCGAGCTCCACCACGTAGCGGACGCTTTCGCCGGACATCAGTGGACCAGCCGCTCCGCTCAGAACGGCCTGGACTCCGCTGGCTGGCGGCAACGCGAACAGATCGGTCAATGGCTGCGTATTGCCGTCCTCGGCGAGCCTCTCCAAGGCGCCCGAAGCGGGCGCCTGCCGATCGAAGAGATCGAAGTCTCCGTCGTGGAAGCCGACCCAGACAGGCGTCACGAAGACGCCCTCTTGTGGCATCAGGGCCGTGACGGTCACTTCGACTTCTTCGCCAGAAGCCGCAGCTGCAACGAGCAGCGACATGGCGGCAGCAGCGAGGTGTAGATGGCGAGCAGCCGATTGCTGGACTGAACGAGGCGCTCGAGTGGCTCGTTGTCTTGGGTTCATGAGTGATTCCGATCTCGTGTTTTACGACCGAAGAGCGGCGCAGGGCAGGAGCGAAGGTTCCAACGGCACGCCCCTGCGGAGTGGAGTCCGGTGCTCTTCGACCTGGTTCAGCGACCCAGTGCTCGGCGTCGTCTCGTCAACGACTCATACGGAGATGCCTCGCGCGGATCGTCAGCGAGGTTTGTGACCGAGCCCAGACCGCAGCGCAGAAGACGCCATCGAGCACGTCTTCCAGATCCTCAGACGAAGAGGTGTGTTCGACTCTCGAACGGTGAACCCGTAGCAGGAGTCGTCAGACTCGGCGGCGGGTCGTCCTCCGGAAGGCGAGACCTTGACGCTCTCGCGTCCACGCGTCAGGCTCGCCTGGTTGGCGCCCGATGACCGAAGCGCCTGGCAAGGAGGATGACGTCCGTGAGCCGCCCTATCGACGACACTCACCGCCTCGATCTCACCAGTTGGGTGGAGAGCGCTCAGGAGCCTGGTACGGATTTCCCGATTCAGAACCTGCCCTACGGCGTGTTTCGGGCGCCGGGTGATTCGCGCGATCACATCGGCGTTGCCATCGGCGACAAGATCCTCGATCTCGCTCGCTGCCGCTATCAGCTGCTGCTCAAGGATCTGCGTGGCGACGTCCAGTTCGTCTCCGCTGCAGACACGCTCAATCCGTTGATGGACCTGGGGGTGAATCACTGGCAGTCCCTACGCAACCGGATCAGTGCCCTCCTGACGGAGCCGGGAATGAAGAGCCGGGTCGAGCCTTGTCTCTTCGAGGCGGACGAGGTCGAGATGCGACTACCGGCGGCGATCGGTGACTACACGGACTTCTACGCGTCGCTCGAGCACGCCACCCACATCGGGAGTCTGTTTCGGCCCGACAATCCGCTGTTGCCGAACTACAAGTGGATCCCCATCGGCTACCACGGTCGCAGCTCGTCGGTGGTGGTCTCGGGTACTCCGATCAGAAGGCCATCAGGGCAGCGCAAGGGGCCGGACGATCACGAACCACATTTCGAGCCGTGCCAGATGTTGGACTACGAGCTCGAGCTCGGCTTCTTCGTCGGCGGCCCGGGCAACAAACTGGGCGATCCCATTGCCATCGAGGATGCCGAGAACCACATTTTTGGTGTCTGCCTGCTCAACGACTGGTCGGCTCGCGATCTACAGGCCTGGGAGTACCAGCCGCTGGGACCGTTCCTGGCCAAGAGCTTCGCGACCTCGATCTCACCTTGGGTCGTGACCCTCGAGGCGCTGGCTCCGTACCGTTGTGCACCGCGCTCGCGACCCGCTGGTGATCCGGAGCCCCTGTCTTACCTGCAAGTCGGCGACGGGAGTCAGGCTGGACTCGATCTGGAGCTCGAAGTGGACTTGGTCACGGGACGCATGCGCCGCCGTGAGGAGGGGCCACACCGGGTCAGCCAGTCTCGATTTCGGAGCATGTACTGGACCATGTCGCAGATGCTCACCCATCACGCGAGTAACGGCTGCAACATGCGTACGGGCGACCTGCTCGGCAGTGGCACCATCTCTGGCGAAGAGCGTGACGCCATGGGGTGTCTGCTGGAGATCACTCGGCGGGGGGCGGAACCGCTGGTGCTGGCTGACGGCGACGAGCGCTCGATGCTCGAGGACGGCGACGAGGTCATCCTGACCGGGCGATGCGCGCGCGAGGGGTTTGCGACCATCGGTTTCGGCGAGTGCCGCGGACGGATTCAGTCGGCGGGGGCCCACGGCTGACCGCCAGACTTGCTGCACGAGGAGCTGCTTGGCTCCTCTGGTCGGGATCGTCGTTCAGTTCGATGAGCCGGGGAGCGGGCGGGGTTGCGGCTCGAACAAGCGGTCGACGAGGTGTTGCAACGCAAACCGTCCGAGCCGACCTTTCAGAACCGAGCGCTCGCTGAAGGACGAGGCTGCGTCGG
>JANQPS010001051.1 GCA_028285365.1 Thermoanaerobaculia bacterium
GTGCCGTTCATCCACAGCGGTTCCCATTTCCTCGAGCTCACTGCCGGCGGTCGGGACGCCGACGTCGTGGGCGACTGGGTGCGCTGCGGACTCGTGACCGGCGCGCTGTGACCGCCCCCGCTCAGCGGAGGCTGTGACGCTGCAGCAGCTTGATGAGGTAGGAGCGGTCCATTCGCGCGTTCCGAGCGGCGTGTGTCACGTTGCCATCGGTCGATTCGAGCAGGTGCTTCAGGTAGCGCGACTCGAATTGTTCGAGCACGGAGCTGCGCGCCTCCTTGTACGGCAGGTGCAGTACCCGGTCGTCCAGGCTCTCTCCCTCGACGTTGCCCTCGTGGCCCCACGGCTCGGGCGACTCCCCCATGGCCACGGTCGCCTCGACCCAGTTGCGTAGCTCCCGGACGTTTCCCGGCCATCGGTAGGAGCGCAAGGACGCCATCAACTCCGACGAGACGATCGACTCCAATGGACCGTCATGGCCACACTCTCGCAGGAAATGGTCTACGAGCAGCGAAATGTCTTCGCTGCGCTCTCTCAGTGGGGGCAGCCGGACCGTCACTACTGCGATGCGATAGTAGAGATCCATTCGGAAGGTTCCGGCGTTCACTTCCGCCCGGAGATCTCGGTTGGTCGCGCACACGACTCGGACATCGACTTCGATGTCGTTGCGTCCGCCCAGACGTCGAAACCTGCGCCGCTCGAGGGCGCCCAGCAGTTGGGGTTGCAGGTCGGGTGGGAGCTCGCCGATTTCGTCTAGGAAGATGGTGCCGCCGTTGGCGCGCTCGAAGGCGCCGACGTGTTGCCGCTCGGCACCGGTGAACGATCCCTTCTCGTGGCCGAAGAGCTCGCTGGCCACCAAGGTCGGCGCCAAGGCGCCGCAGTCGACCGTCACGAACGGCTTGCCGGCCCGAGGGCTGTTGTCATGGAGCGCGCGAGCCACGAGCTCTTTACCGGTTCCTGACTCTCCAATCAGGAGTACCGGCACCGCCGACCGAGCCACACGACTGACCTGCGCCATCATCCGACGCATGATCGGGCTTTGCCCTTTCAAATCGTCGAGCTCTTCGCTTCCGTGAAGCTCGACGGTTGCACCGGCTCCATCGCTGATCCGGATGGTGGTTCGCCCCAGCTTCAAGGTCGTGCCGGGAGGAAGCACGCCACGCTGGATCTGGACGTTGCCGAGCATGGTGCCGTTGCTCGAGTCGAGGTCGACGAGGCTGATTCCGTCATCCCGTCGCCAGAGCTCGAGATGAAAACCGCTCACGGTTTCGTCGGTGAGCTCGAGGTCGTTCCCGGGCGCCTTTCCCAGGGTCAGGAACTCACTGTCGGCCTCGACTCGCTGGCCGGCGTCTGGTCCGTCCAGCACCTCGACGGCCAGAGTCTTGACCGGGACTCTCGGTCCCGTCGCAAGCTTGGCTGTCGTCTTCATGCGACGGAGCAAGCTAACACGAACGGTTTGCGCTCAGATAAGGCGAGTAAAGTCACCGCGTTGAGCCGCGACCCTTGCCCCGGGTCCGTCCTGGACAGGCAGAGAACGTCGTTCGTTGCCCGTGGGCTGGAGACGACAGAACCATCACCACAATCTCGCAAGTCTCGGGAAAGACGACTATCTGCACGATGGCACAGCTGTTGCGAACGGCTGCCACAACCCCCTTACCCCCGGAGACCCGTGATGCGTGTTCGCCCCTTCCTACTTTCGACCGCGGT
>JANQPS010001074.1 GCA_028285365.1 Thermoanaerobaculia bacterium
GCTGCACGATGTGCATGACCTTGAGCAAGCCGCGAGCGCCGAGAAACGACTCGAGCAGGACCTGTGTCGCGCGGCGTTGATCGGCGTTCATGTAGCCGAGCGTCAGGCCGACCCTGGGGCGGGGCCAGTAGGACCAGTCTTGTCGGCTCCCATCGTCGAAGGGGCGCAAGAGGCTGCCGCTCCGATCGACGTCGACCATGCGCTCGAGGAAACCGTTGTCTTCGGGCACGAGGTCGATGAGCGCTCGAGCGGCGGCCACGAGGCGGTCGTTGGCGGAGGTCGTGAGCGAGTCCTGGGTCCTGCCTGGCGCTCCCCAGAGCATGACGAGGGAGAACAGTCCCAGGCCCACGAGGAGGCGAGCCCGGCTCCGCACTTTCGAATCACGGCGGCACGTCGACTTCATGAGAAGGCTCCTGCGTTGAGGCGCTAGAGAAGTGGCCCAGGAAGGAAGAGGGAATCTGAGGGTGAGGATAGCGCGTGCCGCCGGAGCTTCTGGAAGCTTCTACCAGCCGTACAATGCCGTCGATGAACGATGACCATCGGGAAGACGCCGAGAGCGATCAGCAGATCGTCGACCGCACGCTGGCGCGGCTGCAGCTCGAGCCGACCGGGGACGACAGCTTCGTCGTGGATCCGGGGCATGGGGTGGGATCTCGGCTGTTCGGAGGATTGATCGCCGCTCAGGCAGTGGTCGCCATGGGCCGGACTTTCGACGCTCCGGCGGACGGTGATGAAGCGGCCGCCAGGACGATGCACTCTTTTCACGGCTACTTTCTGTTGCCGGGGCGTCCCGAGGTGCCCATGCACCTCGATGTCGAGCGGGTCCGTGATGGGCGGTCGTTCTCGGCTCGCCGCGTCTCGGTGATGCAGAAGGGACACGTCATCTTTCAGGCGTCCGCGAGTTTCAGCAACGACCGCGAGGGTCCCGAGGTGCAGGCGGTCGATATGCCGTCCGTGCCGGCACCCGACAGACTCCTCGACCGCGAAATCGAGCGTCGCCGCCGCTACGAGGAGACGCTCGGACAAGAGCTCGAGATCTGGCGCAGCGCGGTCGAAGTGCGCTTGTGCGATCCCGAGGTCGTCCAGCCGGGCGTCAGTCGCGATCCGTACCAGGAGAACTGGCAGCGGGTTCGCGGCGCTCTGCCGCAGGATCAGCTGATCCATCAGGCGCTGCTCGCCTACGCGAGCGATCGCACGCTACTCCCTACGGCGAGGTTGCCATTCGACGTTGGCCGGCACCGGCTTCTCACGGTCAGTCTGGACCACGCGTTCTGGATTCACGAGCATCTCGACATGACTCAGTGGCATCTCTGCGTGTGCCGGAGTCCGGTCGCGCGTTCCGGCCGGGCCACGATTCTCTGCCACTACTTTCGCGCGGACGGTGTGTGCGTGGCGACCGTGGCTCAAGAGGGACTGGTCAAGTTGCGTCGCGCTTGACGCTGGGACGTCGGCAGACGAAGACGAAGGCGACACATCCGCCGAGGAGCCCGATGGGCCAGAACGGTGTGCTCGTGGAACCTCCCTCCAACGCGTCGATCACGAAACCGAGCGCTGGCGCCACGACCAGCGTCGTCAGTTTGCGCGCCTGACTCTCGATCGACAGCACCGTGGCTCCGTGCTGAGCGTCCGAGTGCTCGTCCAAACGACTGACGAGGATCGGTCGCCACACGTTTTGCACGATGTGGAGTGCTGCGAGGGCGCCGACCGCGAGCACAGGAAGGAACGCTGCACCCCAAGCCACGCCTGCGTACAACCCGAGAGCAAACCACCAGAGGCGTCTAGCGGCCTGATCTTCGGACCCGAGGCTCTCTACGACATGGTGAGCCTTGCGGCTGGCGACCGCCGAGCCCAAGAAGAGCAGGAAGTAGACCAGTCCGACGAGGGGAGCATCGCGCGCCGCAGCAGACGAGTTGGCGGGGAGCCAGGCACCCCTCGAGCTCGCGAGCGAGGTGGCTGCAATGACCGCGAGGAGCGGTTGAAGGTAACCCTTGACGCTGGCGAAGATCCCTTCGAAGCTGGCGGCTTCGAGCACCAGACGCCTCAGGCCGGTCCGTTTCATCGTTTGTGAGACGACCGCGCGCAGTTGGCTCACCACGGCCTCGAGCGTCGGTGGTTGCCGCGCCTCCTGAGAGTGCGAGTCGAGGACTTCGGGATAGGTCGCGAGGTTTGCGAGATTGACGGCGTAAGGAACGAGGGCGCAAAAGAAGAGCCAGGAGTAAGAGCCTGTCGTGATCATGATCACTGCCCCCACTGGTGCCGCCATGGCCGAGCCGATCTGACTCCAGGAGCGTGTCTGGCCGTAGACCCTGGTGCGCTCGCTCAGCCGATCCTGCAGCTCGAGCCAACGGAAGATCATGGCTTTGTGAGTCCCACTCCGAAAGGCCTCACCCACCGAATACAACAGCATCGCAGCGACCAGCAGGGGAAGGCTTCGCGCGAGCCCGAACACGACGAGGCTGATCGCGTAGGCGGAGAACGCGAACACCATGGCGCGCCGCCGTCCGGCGATGTCGGCAAGTGCCCCGGAAGGGACTTCCAGGACGTTCACGGCCAGCTCGCGCAGGCCGATGAGTAGGCCGATCTGAAAAAAGGTCAGTCCCCGGTCCAGAAAGAACAGGACCAGGAAAGGCTCGAAGTAGCGCTGATTCTTGAGGAAGCCGTAGAGGCTGAAGCGGAGGAGCATGTCGACCTGAGCTTGCTAGCCGACAGCCGTTGGTTTGCCTGGCTAGCCCGCCTCAGCCGCCTGCCTGCTTCTGCAACGCGCTGAAGGCGAGCCAGATCTTGGGGCGCTCGGTGTCCAGCTTCGCCCAGGCAGCCTTGGCGTTGTCGTAGGCAACGGGAATCCGTCGCTCCTTGTCCTCTCGTTGCAGCCTGCGGACTTCCTGAGGCTCGTAACGATCAGACCAGTAGAAGCCATCGGTGTAGGCCTCGGCGACCCCGATCATGGCGCGACCGAGACTGCGGACGTCAGCGCTGATGCACTCCGGCACGGTCACGCTCCGGTGTACGTTGAGCGTCTCGGTGGCGATCTGACGCATGCGAGTGGTCAGCTCCGTGCGAATCGGACCCAGACGTGGCGCAGTGGTCGGATTGGGTGCCGAACGGGACCGGCGCAAGGTGTTGAAGGCGCTGCTCTCGCTGGACTGGCTTCCGGGTAGAGCGGTCGACGTTTCGTCTCGTTTCCCTGTGCCCCGCTCCAGTGCGGCCAGCTCGGTTCCGTAGCGAACCATCTGGAGCTTGACGGCCTCGAGCGCCGTAACCACCGCGTCCTGGGTGCACGCTCCCGAGCTACTTGCCGGTTCATCGTCGAAGACGTCGCCCGCAACCGGTTCCAGCGGTTCTGGCGGTGGTGCTTCGCCACCCGGCAGCAGGATGAGGGCCAAGAAAGCCAGAGCGGCCACGCCGCCTAGGCCGACGAGAGCGGTACGTGCATCAGCCATGCCTAGAGTCTAGAACAGCCGTACGAGGCCAGCTCTGCGCGACGGGTGAAGTCCTGGAGAGGCCGCACGGTGTCGCGCCACCCGAGCGGACCCAGGTCGCTCGGCCTTGCTGGTCGCGGACGGGCCGTCGCTTTGTCAGTTGCCGCCGCTCGAGGCGACCGAGCCGCCGCCGCTGAGATGTGTCTCGAACCAGTCGATGAGAGCCGCGCTGGCGGCCTCGTCGTCTTCTCCCTGAAATCCGTGTCCGGCTCCCTCGATCACGATGAGGTCGGTGGTGACCCCTTTGTCTTCGAAGGCGGCGTGGATGGTCTCGCTGGCGCTCAGCGGTACGAGGGTGTCCTGGTCGCCGTGGATCAGGAGGGTCGGCGGGTCGTCAGGCGTGACGTAGAGCAGAGGAGAGATGTCGTCTCCCAGTTCCTTGTCGAAGTCCAGTGCGGGAAAACGGTCGTTGGGACCGACGATCGGCCGCAGATCGACCGGTGGGAAATAGGCCACGACGGCGGCCACTCGGGCACCTTTGGCGTCGCCGTGGGTGCCGACCTCGGCTTCGGGTGCGGCGCCGAGCATCAAGGAAAGGTGACCACCGGCGCTTCCTCCGAAGACTCCCAGGCGCTCCGGATCGACGGACCAGTCGCTAGCGTTCTCGCGGATATGCGTCAGGGCTTGGCGGACATCGACGACGGCGTCAGGGACCTTGAACAGCGGGCTCGAGCCATGCCGGACCAGGAACACCGTGTAGCCCTTGTCGAGCAGGCCGCTGACGGCGGTCGAGCGCCCGACCATGCCCGCGGGATCGAACCACCTGGAGATCCAGCCACCGCTGACCAT
>JANQPS010001083.1 GCA_028285365.1 Thermoanaerobaculia bacterium
AGCCCGGAGCCCTTCACCTCGTACCCGGGCCAGGACCCGGCGCACTTCTCGCCGCCCCCGACTCGAAGTCTCGCATCACTCCCTCGGCCACGCGCGCAGACGAATGAAGACCCGGCTCCTGGTGGCGATCGCCTTTGCCGCGCTGGGCACCATCATCTGGTGGTTGGCGCGCGAGCACTTGAGTCTGGAGCGAGTCGTCGAGCGCGAGCGCACCCTGCGCGCACAAATCGAGAGTCAGCCGCTGCTCGCCTGGGCCATCGGCTTCGTGATCTATACCCTCGTCTCGCTGTTCCCGGGCACCTCTGGCAAGTCGATCATCTGCGGCTGGCTGTTCGGACTGTGGGCCGGTCTGGCAATGGTGACAATGGCCCTCACGTCCGCCGGCTGCGCCGGGTTTCTCATGAGCCGCTATCTGCTCCAGGACTGGCTGCGGACTCGGCTCGGCGAGAGCCTCGACCTGGTCGACCGCTACGTGCGAGCCGAAGGCACCTTCGTCATGCTCACCGTACGCTTGATGCATGTTCCCTACACCCTCGTCAACTACAGCGCTGGTGCGAGCAGCCTGGCACTGCGCACGTTCGCCTGGACAACTCTCGTGGGTCTGATTCCCAGCACCATGATCTTCGTCGGCGTCGGTGCCACGTTGCCCACGTTGACGGAGCTTCTCGAGCGCGGAGTTCGCGGCGTGTTTCGCACCGAGCTGTTGGCCGCACTCATCCTGATGGGGATTGCCCCCCTCGTGGTGCGTTGGCTCATCAAACAGGTCCATTCGGCGCGCACGCCAGGGGCTGGGAACGGCTCATGATGCCGCCCTCACGTCGAGCTCGGAGGTGAACCTGGACACCCTCAGCGAGAGGTCTCTCGTTCAACCGCTCGAGCAGCTCGACGGCACGACGATGGCGGCCATCCTGTTGCTCCTCGGTGCTCTCGTGCTGGGCTCGATCGTTCGCCTGCTGGCGCTTCGAGGGGCAGAGGAAAGTACAGCAAACGAGCGACGCGCGAGCCTCAGAACCTGGTGGCTCCTGGCTCTCGGGCTCATCGCCGCGCTCGCCTTGGCTCCTCTGGGAGTCTGCGTCTTGATGGGTATTGCAAGCTGGTATGCCTTCAGTGAATACCGCGACATGGTGGCGCGCAACACCGATCGCCTTGCCACCCGGCTCGTGTTTGCGACCATTCCCCTGACCTACGGAGCGATCCTGCTCGGGCACGGCTGGCCGGTGCTCGCCTTCTTGCCCATGGCGACTCTCATCCTGGTCGCGGCCGCCCAGATCGTCCACGGTGAGACCAAAGGGTACGTCCGCGCCACGGGGGGACTCGTCTACGGTGCCGTGTTTCTCAACTTCGGCCTCGCGCACGCTGCACTCCTGAGCACCCTTCCCTCGACTCGAGCCGAAACCGGAGGTGGGGTCGGCTGGTTCTTGTACATCGTCGTGCTGACGGAATCCAACGACATCGCCCAGGCGCTGGTCGGGCGCCAGATCGGTCGCCACAAAATCACCCCGCAGGTCTCGCCCCACAAGACCTGGGAAGGCTTCCTCGGCGGCGCCTTCATCACGGTGGTCCTGGCGCTCGTCCTGGCACCCTTGCTCACGCCCCTGGGCTCCCGATTGCCGCCCCAGTGGCTGGACTGGCTGCCGAGCTCCTTCACTCCTTGGCTGTGGCCATTCCTGTCCGGTCTGGTGGTCGTCTTCACCGGCTTCCTCGGTGATCTCAACATGTCTGCCGTGAAACGCGACGCAGGTGTCAAAGACTCGAGCCGTCGACTACCAGGCATGGGCGGCGTGCTCGATCGCATCGACAGTCTCAGCCTCAGCGCACCGAGCTTCTACTATCTGATCGTGGCCTCAGCGCTCGGAGCCACGTGAGAACCAACTCCATGGATCATTCCGGCGAGCAGTCGACACCGCCGGCGCGATGGTTCACCGTGCCCAACGCCATCTGCGTGGCGCGCATGCTGCTCTCGCCGCTACTGATCGTGCTGGCAGCGCGAGAACAACGCCTCGCGCTCGTGGTCCTCTTCGCCTTGCTCACGCTCAGCGACTGGGTCGACGGCAAGCTCGCGATCCTCCACGACCAACGATCGAGCCTTGGTCCCTACTTCGACAGCTTCGGCGACACCGCTATGTACGGCTGTCTGCTCGTGGCGATGTTCTGGATCGACGGGCACGAGCTCCTCGCGGAGTGGCCGTTCATTGCAGCCGGCGTCCTCACCTGGCTGGCGATGGTGGTCTTCTCGCTCGTCAAGTTCCGGAGATGGCCGAGCGTTCACACACGCAGCGCAAAAATGACCTGGGGCCTGGCCGCCGTTGGCGCCATCAGCTTCCTCGGCGGCTGGTCGATCTGGCCGTTGCGTCTCGCGTTCTTCTCGGGCGCGCTCGCCAACCTCCACGCGGTGGCCATCCTGCACGTGCTTCCCGTGTGGACTGCCGACGGTCCCACCATC
>JANQPS010001112.1 GCA_028285365.1 Thermoanaerobaculia bacterium
TGTCGGCGGGTGACCGGCTCTTTACCTATCTGGAGGAGAGCGGAGCCGAGTTGGCGATCGTGGCTCGCGTCGGGACCGATCAATCCAAGCGAGGCCTCAGGTACACCCATGCCGGGCTGGCGTGGCGGGACCATCCACAGGGCCGTTGGCACTTCGTGCATCAGCTCAACCACTGCGGGAGCAGCCGGTCCGACATCTTCTACGACGGTCCGGTGAACTTCTTCCTGGAGCGACCCTTCTCGTACGACGCCCTGGTGGCCATCCCGTCCCCGGAGCTTCAGAGTGCGCTCGCCAGGCTGCTTGCGACGGACGCACCGCGCCGGCTTCATGAGCCTGCGTACAGTGCGCTTGCCAATCCGTTCTCTACGCAGTTCCAGAACTCCAATCAGTGGCTGTTGGAGCTGATCGGGGTGGCCCTCTCCGGAAGTGGCTCGGTTACCCGAGAGGCGGCGCAGGAGTTCCTCACAGAACACAACTTCGAGCCCGAACGTACCCGACTCGGCTTCTTCGAGCGCATCGGAGCGCGGCGAATGAAGAACGTCTCGCTCGACGATCACAGCCGCAGCGAACTCCGCAACGGCGGGTATCAATGGGTCTCCGCACGATCGGTCGTGCAGTTCCTCGAGAGTCTGGGGCAGCTGCAGACGAGGATGGAGTTGGTAGCGGAGTAGGTGACCGCACAGTTCCGGTGTCGCGATGGTCTTGGCCCGGCGCAGGGTGCCGGAGCACAGCCTCGGGCAGTCACCGTGTGGCCGGGAAGCAAGGACAATGATCGATGGTGAGCAGCGTCGTTCCCGGAACCGGTCGTCCTTCGCGCTGGGCCGGTTCGAACCTCGAGAGCGAAAGTCGTGTGACGAGCGTGCTCTTGACCTCGTCGATGCAGTCCTGCGGCTGGAGCCACTCGACGTGTCGGGCCGAGCCCTCCCGAGACACCTCGATGCGGAGGAGGCAGGGACCACGAAACCGGTGGCCTGTGAAGCGAGCGAAATCGTCAGCTGTCAGCGGTGAGGGGCCCAGCCATCTCGGACCGACGTGCCCCGGTTCTGGCGATAGCTGGTCGGGTGCGGTGCCCTCTTGCTCCGTGCTCGCGCGAGTCGGTTCGGAGTCGTCGTCGATGTGGGTTGCCTGCTGGGTGATCGAGACCGGTTGAGCGGTGTCCGCAAGGCTGTCGGTCCCGCAGGCCGTGACGACCAAAGACGTGAGGACCAGAAACAAGGTGAGCCTGAGCCCGAGACGCGTGATCATGGTCGCTTGGACTCCGGCCTGGGAACTCGAGTTCCCGATCCGTAGTTGTTGCAACTACTACGAAATGGTATCGTGATGACCATGGCGATCTCAGACCTTGCCGTCAAGGAACTGCAGGAGCTCGGTCTGACGGAGACCGAGGCTTCGGTCTACGTCGCGCTCTTGCAGACCGACGACGCGACGGGCTACCGCATCGGTCAGCTCGTGGGCAAAGCGACACCCAATGCCTACAAGGCGCTGCACTCTCTGCGCGTCAAAGGCGGAGCGATTGCGATCGAGGGTGAGCCGACGCGTTGGCGAGCGGTGCCGGTCGACGAGTTGGTCGCTACGGCGCGTGCTCGGTACGAGCGGGCGTCACAAACGGTGATCGACAAGTTGCGCAACGTCGCGGTACGGCCGGCGCGCGACCAGCTGGTGGAGCTCGAGAACTTCGACCAGGCGATGGTGAGGGCTCGCGCGATGATCGAGAGAGCCGAGCGCGTGATTCTCATCGACTCGTTTCCGACTCTCCTCGAGCCCCTGGTGGGCGCTTTGCAAACAGCTGCCAAGAGGCAGGTGAAGGTCGTTGCCAAGGTGTACGCCACACTCGAGATCGAGGATGTGATGACGGTCCAGCCACCGGATGCAGAGGAGGTGCTGCGAACCTGGCCGGGTGCCCAGATGGCGCTTGCGGTCGACGGCCGAGAGATGCTGACGGTCATGACCGATCGGCAGGGAGCGCGGCTCCATCGTGCTCTGTGGAGCGACAGCTTGTTCGTTGCCTGTCTGTTTCACAACTACGTCGCTTCTGAAGTCGATCTCGCGTGGTACGAGCGCGAACACGAGCGCCTGTCGCCAGGCCAACCCTCGGGTGTGGCTGGCATACACCTGACCCACGGTGCCGCGCCCGGGCTCGACGAGCTCGCGGCACTCCTGAGGACGGAGGGCGATCGATGACACGCCGCGTCTGCCGTCTGTGCCTCGGTCCCCTCGCAATCGTTGCGCTCGCAGCGTGTTCGCCCAGTGACGAGCAGACGGTGATCGGAGCCAGAGTCCACAACCTCGGCGAGCCGGGCGTGACTCGTCTGGCCAACCCTCCGGCTCCCGTTCAGCGACTCGATCTCGGCAGCTTCGATCGGGAGCTGCGCAACCTGGACTTCTCGCGGCTCGAGTCG